>JBBDMD010000030.1:0-7836 GCA_040878515.1 Balneolaceae bacterium
ATTTTCAGGGTTGTATCAATATCTGCTGGATCAAAATATTTGTAGACCAAACGAAATAATTGAACCGGGATTGATTGATTTCGGATCCCTGTGTACGATTCATACAACATACTATGCACATGGAGTCTGGACCGGAGACCTCACCAGGAAAGAAATTCGAAGAATGGGATTACCATGGACAAAAGAACTGGCAATACGGTCGAGGCTCGCCGTACAGGGCACGCTGAATGCCGGCCTGATGGCTCTACAGGACGGTATAGCTGGAAACCTGGCCGGAGGCACACATCATGCCATGCCGGGGTGGGGTGAGGGCTTTTGTGTATACAATGATGTGGCCGTGGCTGTTGAAGTTCTCAGGCAGTCTAAATGGGTGAATAAGGTATAGATCCCCTCGAAATAGATCATTTTGGAAGACTTTCCCTATCGCTAAAGGGACTTGAAGAGAGAGAAAGACTGGTGATTGATACAATAACTCAAAAAGAGATTCCAATAACACTATTGCTTTCCGGTGGTTATGCACCCACTATCAGGGAAACAGTTGAAGCACATAGTATTATGTTTCGCACGGCAAAAGAAATTACATCTCACTACTTTCATTAAACTTTTTCTATTTTAGAGTAATGATTAATCCAATTTGTATTCATTGAGTAAGCAAAAAATTGCAATCTTCGGTTCTACAGGGTCTATAGGTACACAAGCTCTTGAAATAGTTAGTGAGTTGCCCGAACGTTTTGAAATAAATATGCTTTCTGCCAATTCGAATTTCAAATTGCTGGCAGAACAGGCTAATCATTTTAAGCCCGACACGCTTATCATTTGCAATGAATTTTTCAGGAAAAACTTAACAGACCTATTAAACTATAAGCCAAAACGGATATTCAGTACATCTAAAGCGCTGGAAGATCTGGCTGAGGAAGGTGAATACGATATCCTGTTAAACAGTCTCGTGGGATTTTCCGGATTTATGAGTACCTATCTGGCACTTAAGAATGGAAAAAGGGTAGCGCTGGCCAATAAAGAATCACTTGTTGTGGGTGGTGAACTGCTGACGCGCCTGGATGGCTTTAAAGCCGGTAACCTGATACCGGTCGACTCTGAGCATTCTGCAATGCTGCAATGCCTTACAGGTGAAGGCTGGGACACCATACAGAAAATCGTTATTACGGCAAGTGGCGGGCCGTTCCGTGATTACACTCTGAAAAGAATGAAAAATATCCGGGTTGAAGATGCTTTAAAGCACCCGAACTGGGATATGGGAGCTAAAATTACCATAGATTCTGCGACAATGATGAATAAAGGTCTTGAAATTATTGAAGCAAAATGGCTATTTGGTGTTCCCATTGAAAAAATTGAGCCTGTTGTTCACCCTCAGAGTATTATACATTCTATTATTGAGTTTGTTGACGGATCATCCAAAGCACAATTGGGCCCCCCCGATATGAAAGTTCCTATTCTATATGCCCTGACATATCCGGAACGGATCCCGTATTCAAACCCAACACTGAACTACAGTGAAGCACAACAGTTGGAGTTTTATCCTGTTGATTACAAACGCTTTCCATGTATAGAACTGGCCATATATTCGGTGAGTGCAGGTGGAGCAGCCCCTGCAATACTGAATGCCGCAAATGAAATTGCAGTTGAACGCTTTTTGAAAAAAGAAATTCGTTATATTGACATTCCTGAAATTATAGAAAAATCACTATCAACAATCTCATTTGGCACGGAATTAAGCCCATCTGCGTTAAAACAAATTGATAAGGAAACACGCGATTACGCGAATACATTACTTCGTTAAACTATGGATTGGATTCTAAGTATATCATCAACAATTCTCATTTTTATTGCAGCACTTTTCATACTTGTTACCATTCACGAACTGGGACATTTTATTGCAGCTAAGATGTTTGGAATGAGAGTCGATAAATTTTCTATTGGTTTTCCACCTCAAATATTCGGATTCAAGAAAGGAGAAACCGAATATGTAATCGGGGCAACACCGCTGGGCGGTTATGTAAAAATTGCCGGAATGATTGACGAAACCATGGACACTGAGTTTATGGATGAGGAGGTTAAACCGGATGAGTTCCGGGGCAGGCCGGTCTGGCAGCGGATGATTGTAATTACTGCCGGCGTAATATTCAATGCTATTCTTGCGGTAATCATATTTACGGGCATGGCCTGGAATTACGGAGAAGTAGTGATTCCGGTTGATTCTGTACAGGGCATTTATGTAGAGGAGGGAAGCGTTGCAAATCAGATTGGCCTGCAAACAGGTGATCAGCTTATCGGAATAAATGGAGAAGAGGTCGAATATTTTGATGACCTTTTTAATGTCTCTTCCATCACCGAGCGTGAGGTCAGTTTTATGGTAGTCAGGAATGGCTCTACTATTACGATTGCCACTCCTCCAAATTTTTTAGACATGATTGGCAAAGAGGGGTTTCTTGACAGGCAGAATATTTTGCCCAGTTCCATATCCGGCGTTGTGGAGGGCAGTCCTGCAGCCGGAGCAGGTTTGCAGGACGGTGATAAGATTGTATCTGTGGATGGAGAATCTATTGGCTATTGGGCACAACTGGTTGAGAAAATACAAAATGCAGAGAATTCTCTGATCTTCGGAATCAACAGAAATGGATCTATTTTAGAGTTCGAATTAGCTCCCGATTCGGAGACAAAAACTGTTGGCATTTATCCTCCCACCGAAGATGCATTTAATTTTGAAAGGAAAACTTATAACCTGGCTCAATCACTCGGTATAGGTGTTAAACGTACAAACGATACCGTATTTGGCATTGTGCAGGGTCTTGGAAAAATGTTTTCAGGTGACATCTCCGTCAGAGATAATCTTGGCGGCCCTGTTGCCATTGCATCTGTAACCAAAGAGGCAACCGATCGTGGCGGCTGGCAGGGATTCTGGAATATTACTGCTTTTCTAAGTGTAACCCTTGCTATTATGAATATGCTGCCTATACCGGCCCTTGACGGCGGGCATTTTATGTTTCTGGTTTATGAAGGGATAACCCGTCGTGAACCCTCTGCAAAGGTTCGGATGGGGCTGCAGCAGCTTGGGTTTATCTTGTTAATCGGATTGTTTATTCTCATCACTTTCAACGATATATTACGCACATTCGGAGGATAGTGCATGCTTGCAAGAGAAGGATATTCAACGATTGGCAGTGTAATAATTTTTAGCTTATTAGTTGGTTTTTTTACTTCATTCGGCCCGCAATGGCTTGGCTATATCATCTATCCCATTTTAATTGGACTCTGCGGATTGATTCTCTATTTTTTTCGTGATCCTGATCGCCCGGTTTCGGCTACAGATACTCAAATTATTTCTCCCGCAGATGGAAAAGTTGTTTTGATTCAGGAAGTGGATGAACCCGAATATATGCATAGCAGGGCAACACAAATCAGTATCTTTTTATCGCCGCTTGATGTTCATGTGAACAGGGTACCGTTTACAGGTAATCTGGAATACGTGAAGTATTACCCGGGCCAGTATTTAATGGCATGGGAGGATCATGCTTCAGAATTGAATGAACGGGCTCATTTTGGGGTAAAACATTCATCCGGAAAAAAAATGATGTTTAAGCAAATTACAGGATTTTTAGCACGGCGTATAGTTTATCACATCAAAGAAGGGGATGCACTGAAAGCAGGTGAGAGGTTTGGTATTATGAAATTTGGATCCCGGATGGATATTTTGTTACCCACAGGTTTTAAAATTAACGTAAAAAAAGGCGACAGAACAATCGCAGGTAAGTCCGTAATAGGGGAGATACCTACATCATGAAATATCCTATCCAAAAAAAGCGATTCCGTTTTAATCCCAAAAAACGAAAAATAAAACCCATACCAAGAATAGTAGTTCCCAGTTTTTTTACACTCATGAATCTATTCTGTGGGTTTTTATCGATTATCATGGTTGCTGAAGGAAACCTGGCTTTTGGGGCATGGCTGATTGTTCTTGCCGGGTTGTTTGATGCCCTGGATGGTTTCATGGCTCGGCTGGCAAATGCGACCAGTGAATTTGGTATCGAACTCGATTCAATCAGTGATGTAGTCTCTTTTGGGGTAGCCCCGGGATTTTTGCTCTATACGTTTGTATTTCATGAACTTGCCATTATCGGGATATTGTTAAGCGCGCTACCGCCCATATGTGGCGCTATACGGCTGGCCAGATTTAATGTTGAAGCGAAATATGAGGAATCTACCTTTTTTAAAGGGCTGCCAACACCCGTTCATGCAGCGATGATCTCTGCTTTTTACCTGACGTTTATGAATCGGCTTGAATGGTTTGATGGCCTCAATCAGGGGGTTATTTCAGTATTGATTCCTATCGTCATTATGCTCTCATTTTTAATGGTAAGCACAATACCTTTTGATAAAATCCCAAGGTTTGATAAAAAATCAATTAAAACTCATAAAAATAAGTTCATACTTATTTTTGTCTATTTTATCATTATTGTGCTGTTTCAGGATATAGGCCTAATGATCGTATTCTCATTTTTTATACTTAAAGGTCTTGTAATGGGGGCATATATCTTTTGGGTACAGGCATTTACAAATGATGATGTTTCCATTGAAGAGGATCTTTAAACTACGCTTTCATAAATGAGACAACAGACCGGGCATTTTCCGGGCTGAGTGGTATAATTTTCCCATTCCATTCTGTTAAATAGACCCAGCCTCCGGCTTTTTTACTCTTGTAGGTTACACATTTATCACTACGGACCAGATCATTATATAAGCTTTTGTTTGGCATAGGAGATATTGATAAATCATTGATATCTTTCATGTTTATCTCATGTTCCTGAATGATTTCATCACGAATACGATAGACTATTTTCAGAGTGTGATCCAGCCGTTTGAACGTCATATGAATTTGTCCCTCACGTACTTTGAACAGACTGAGGATTCCCAAAGCAAAAAATCCATAGGCAGATAGCTGCAGGTAGCCTTCCAGTAGCACATTGTTTGAATACAGATAGCCTATAAATAGGATTATAGATACCAATAGACTTATCAGGGCAATAGCCGGCCAGAATTGTGAGTATTTTTCTTGAATTACTATCTGCTTGTTCATGACAAAACTCTTTTGGGAATTCGATTTCCATTTGTTGTCATATAACTATCAAATAGATTGGCCGCCAGGCAGGAGTGGATAGGACAAATCCAGGCTAACCCATCCCCGATATCATAACTGGATAGATCTCCCGTAAGAATTCCGTGTTCTTGTGACAGAGAAGTTAAAAAACAGTTTTCTATATGCTGAATATTTTCAGAGGCGGAGTATTTTATAAGCTGCCCATAGTTATTTTTACCGTTCGTAACCATAAAATCTTTTGAAAGATGAACGGCGCCACCATGTAGTATGGACTGATTTCGGGACTCATGTAGTTGAGCTACAGGCAGGCAGGCGAACAGTGCAACTTCATTTAGTGTACAGCTGCCGGCCTGAACCTGCATCCAGTCGTAAAAAACAAAATTACCCGGTGTCAGTTCATCAATGGAATCAAAGTTGTTTAAAACACTTGCAGAAGGGGTATCGCCCAGTGATGTAATACAATCCGGATACAAGTTTTTGAGTTCTTTCAGAGCATTTATTGACGGTGACACTGACCGGATAATCTCTTCTTTACTGCCGGATTGGTAAGTACGGCCATCATGAATGTAGAAACCTTTAAAGTTTGTTTTGGAAAATTTATCTGCTTCTGCCAGAAGATTTCGAATTGTTTCCGTTGAGGCTTTAGGGATACCACTCCGCCCGTAACCGGCATCTACTTCAATCATAAAATCAAATGGTTTCATCAGATGTGATTGCAATAGTGAAAGATCTTCACTGTTATTTATAAAAAGACGAAGGCTTGCTTTTTTCTCCAATCGCTGTAATTCTTTTATCTGGGAAGGGTAGAAGGGAAAGGCAATGGTTATGTCATCCCATCCATCATCCGCAAAATATTGGGCCATACCCGGAGATGAAACGGTAATGCCCGACACGCCTTCTTCTTTAAACCAGCGCCCAATGGTTATAGACTGATGAGTTTTAAAGTGGGGCCTGAACTCGCAGCCGGCCCGTCTTATTTTTTCAGTCATATGCCGGATGTTTGTTCTGCATCTTTTTTCGTCTAAAACAAGAGTGGGCCGATATATTGGTTTTATTGGCATACCGAGGAGAAAATTAGTTTCTAAAATTTTAGCAGGCAAAAAAGTTGAGTTTGAATGCCTCTATTTCTGTAAAAAATAACAAATGCAACCAAGCCTAAAACATCTTATTTTGAACGCGTAGAAAATATAGTCATTGATGTACTTGGAAAAAAAATCTAAGAAAATAATTATCGGCCGGGTTGAAAAGATTGACCTGCCAACACTTTCAATTTTCAACCTGGATTCAAAAATCGACACGGGCGCATATACATCGAGTTTACACTGTCACCATATATCAGTTGAGATGCGGGATTCTAAAAAATGGGTCTTCTTTCATGTGCTGGATCCTTCTCATCCCGAATATGAAGACCGTAAATATGAATGTCCTGTTCATGATATAAAAAAAGTAAAAAGTTCGAACGGCCTTACTGAAGAACGAATTATAATTAAGCAGCAAGCAATATTTTTTGGTAAAAAAAGAATGATTGAACTTTCACTGACAAATCGTTCAGAGATGAAATTTCCAATTCTACTTGGGAGAAAGTTTTTATCCAACAAGTATATTGTGGATGTATCTAAAAAATATTTATACGAAAAAAATTAAACGCATGCAGCACAAACAATTAAGATTAGCAATTCTTTCCAGAAATAAATCACTGTATTCTACAAAAAGACTTGTTGAGGCTATCGAATATAAAGGCCATAAAGCCCTTATCCTGGATCACCTGAAGTGTGATATAGTGATTGAACAGGACAAGCCTGCCATTTACTATATGGGCGATAAAGTGAAGAATATAGATGCAATAATCCCCAGAATTGGTGCTTCGGTTACGTTTTACGGGGCTGCTGTAGTCCGACAGTTTGAAATGATGGATGTTTTAACAGCCGTGGATTCGCAGGCTCTGGTACGTTCGAGAGATAAACTTAGAAGCCTGCAGATACTGGCGCGGGCAAATGTTGGAATGCCTAAAACAGTTTTTACCAATTACAGTAAAGAAGTGAAAAAAATTATCGACAGTGTGGGCGGGGCACCTTTAATTGTAAAACTGCTGGAAGGAACACAGGGCTATGGAGTAGTTCTGGCACCTACAAGAAAAGCTGCCGAATCGATAATTGAAGCGTTTCACAGCATGAAAGCCAGAGTGATTGTGCAGGAATTTATTGAAGAGGCAAAAGGTGCTGACATCAGGGCGTTTGTGATCGGTAATAAAGTAGTTGGATCGATGAAAAGACAGGGTAAAGAAGGGGAGTTTCGTTCCAATCTTCACCAAGGTGGATCCGGCACGCTTGTAAAACTAACGAAACGAGAACGGGAAGTGGCCCTAACCGCAGCAAAATCAATGGGTCTGGCCATTGCCGGGGTGGATATGCTGCAATCCGCACGCGGTCCACTTGTGCTTGAGGTGAATTCATCACCTGGCTTGGAAGGAATTGAAAAAACTACAAATAAGGATATTGCATCTGAAATCATCAATTATCTCTTAAAACGAGTTGATGAGTCTAGTTTAAAAACCCCCGGAAGAAGACAGATTAAAAGTAATGCCTGATATTATTGAAGTTGGCGGTGAAAAGATTGCAAGGGGAGAGGATAAACTTCTTTATTTAAACATTGCCCGACTTCCTACTTATACCCCCATTGACCTGCCCGTAAGGGTTTTAAGAGCACCGAAAGAGGGGCCCGTT
>JBBDMD010000031.1:0-1420 GCA_040878515.1 Balneolaceae bacterium
CGGTAAATGTACAGGCAATGGTATTTGGCAATATGGGGGATGATTCCGCAACCGGTGTCTGTTTTACACGAAATCCCTCCACGGGAGAAAATAAACTTTACGGCGAATTTTTAATTAATGCCCAGGGAGAAGATGTGGTTGCAGGGATTCGGACGCCTAAAGATATCAGCGAACTGAATGACCTGATGCCGAAAGATTATAAGGAACTGAAACGCTGGGGACGCGAGCTTGAAAAGCACTATGGCAACATGCAGGATATAGAGTTTACGATTCAAAAGGGAGAGCTGTTCATACTTCAAACAAGAAATGGCAAACGAACAGGCCATGCAGCGATAAAAATAGCAACAGACATGGTGTCAGAAGGGTTGATTGATCACAAAACAGCGGTTAAGAATCATGTAGAACCGATTCACCTGGATCAGCTTTTACACCCTCAAATTGATGAAGATAGTGTGGAACCGGATTCTGTGCTTGGAACCGGCCTTCCCGCTTCTCCGGGTGCGGCCGTTGGAAAGGTGGTATTCTTTTCTGAAGATGCAGAAGAGGCGGCGGCAAAAGATGAACCGGTGATCCTGGTACGTATTGAAACAAGTCCTGAGGATGTGGGCGGCATGTCGGCCGCCGAAGGGATTCTGACCTCGAGGGGCGGGATGACAAGCCACGCCGCGGTTGTTGCCCGCGGCTGGGGTAAACCCTGTGTTGCCGGATGCGGAGATATCATCATTGACTATGAAAACCGATCCTTCACAAATGGTAAAACCACTGTTCATGAAGGAGACTGGATCTCCATCGACGGTGCACATGGAACGGTCATTAAGGGACAAAAAGAGGTGGTTAAACCGGAGCTGGATGACAATTACCGCACATTCATGAGCTGGGTGGATGAGTTCAGGGATATGGAAGTTCGTACCAATGCGGATTCGCCCGAAGATTCATCCCGTGCACTGGAATTTGGTGCAGAAGGGATCGGTTTATGCCGCACAGAACATATGTTTTTTGGAGAAGAGCGCATCAGGGCAATTCGAAAAATGATTGTTTCCGATAGTGTTGAAGACCGCAAAGAGGCACTGGCTGTGCTGCTTCCTTATCAGAAGGAGGATTTTAAAGAGATCTTTAAAGTGATGGAAGGTTTGCCGGTAACTATACGCCTGCTGGATCCGCCGCTGCATGAGTTTTTACCGGATGATCAGGAGGAGATTAAACAGGTTGCCAAAGATCTGGGAATTAAAGAAACAGACTTTTCTCAAAAAGTACGGGCCCTTAAAGAGTTTAATCCCATGCTGGGCCACAGGGGCTGCCGGCTTGGAATAACCTATCCCGAAATCACTGAAATGCAAACCCGGGCGATTATCGAAGCAGCTCTTGATTTGAAGAACGACGGGCTGACAGTGATCCCTGAGATTATGATCCCTCTTGTGGG
>JBBDMD010000032.1:0-1399 GCA_040878515.1 Balneolaceae bacterium
TTAGTTCATTTTTAAAAAGCCCCATTATTTTTTGGGGCTTTTTTTTTTGGTATACTCAGGTTACCCGGTTCAAAAATAAAATCACTACATGAAAACGTATCTATTGCTCATCTCTATTCTGCTAGGGCTGATGTTTACCCAATCAGTAACTGCACAGGTAACAATCTCGCCTACTGCCGTTTTTTTGGATAAAAACAGTAAAGTAGGATCTTTTTACGTGTCTAATCCTTCAAATAACTCCGTAGAAGTTCGTCTAAGTTTTGAATTCGCTTATCCGGCTACACAGGAAGATGGTTCTGTATATCTGAATTATGAGGATACGGAAGCAGAAGAATTATACTCACTGGAACCACATCTCCGTGCATTTCCCACTACATTTGTTCTGCAACCCGATCAGCGTCAGACGATCCGGCTTGTTGGCAGGCTTTCACCGAATACCGAACCCGGTATGTATTGGACCCGAATGCGTGTTTCCTCCAACCAGCTTACACCGCCAATTGGTGAGATAGACGAGGGGCAAGTATCGGCACAGGTCTCATTTACCATCGACCAGGTAACCGCAGTACTGGCACAGCATGGAAATGTGGAAACCGGGTTAACAATCCATAACTCAAATACAGAATTGGAAAACGACAGGCTTATCATTTTAACCGATGTTGAACGAACCGGAAATGCTCCCTTTATCGGCAGTGTTAGAACACGGATCTTAAATTCAAATAATGTAGAAATAGATGAACGAAGATCATCTACTTCCGTATATTTCAGAAATAATCAACGGGTTGAATTTGAGACAGATAACTGGCCGGCTGGTCAATACACAGCTGTAACTACTTTCGAATCATCCAGAAACGATATCTCCTCGCAGAATTTAATTCAGATTCCAAATGTGAGTGAGCAAACAACCTTTACGATTGAGTGATCAAATCATGCCTCTTAACTATCCTCTTTTTACTGATTTGGCTGGCTCCGTTTGGTGATCAGTCATCAGTCTTTGGACAGGATACCGGGCAAGAGGTATTTCTTCAATTCCGATATCAAAATGTTGTAAATATATACGTCTCTTCTCAATATGAACAGGATCAGTTTTTTCTCTCGGTAAATGAGCTTTTCAGTGCCCTGCAAATCGATATCACCGTCGATCAGGCAAATTTCACAATCAGCGGTAATTATCTTGGTGAGGGAAATTATTTAATTGATTTCAACAATCGCCGGGCGGTTTTTCAGGATCGCGAACTCAACTTATCGGCCGATGATTACATTATAACGGATTTGGGTTTTTACATTCATCCTGACATTCTGAATGAACTCTTAGGCCTTGAATTCATTATCGATTTTAATAACCTTGCTGTTACCCTCGAAACGGACGACACAATGCCCGTGATAGCTCAGAGGGAGCGTG
>JBBDMD010000033.1:0-1358 GCA_040878515.1 Balneolaceae bacterium
TCATTTCGAATAGTTTGAAAATAAAAAACCCGCCGTCAAATTTTGGGGCGGGTTTGTGTTTTTTCTTTTGAAAAAGATCCAACAAAAAGAATATTCATCCGATGACGGGAAGTCATCGGATGAGATGTAGGAGATTACACAATTTTGGTAATAAGCTCGGCAGTTCTTGCGGAATAGCCGGCTTCGTTATCATACCAGCCAATTACTTTCACCAGGTTACCATCCACTTTAATGGTTCCACTGTCGAATATACAGGAGTGAGTGTTACCAATAATATCAGATGACACAAGTTCCTCTTCGCTATATTCAAGAATTCCTTTCATAGAGCCGTTTGCTGCTTTCTTAAATGCAGCTAATACTTCCTTCTCAGTTGTATCTTTTTTTACAATTGCTGTAAAATCAGTCAAAGAGCCATCGGGAACTGGTACTCGAATAGCACCACCATCAAGTTTTCCATTAAGATGGGGAAGTACTTTACCTACCGCCACAGCAGCGCCGGTAGTGGTAGGAACGATATTGTGTGCTGCAGCGCGAGCCCTGCGTAGATCTTTATGAGGACCATCAACCAGCTGTTGATCTCCAGTATAAGCATGAATTGTTGACATAAATCCTTTTTCAATGCCAAATTCTTCATCCAATACTTTAGCCATAGGTGCCAGGCAATTTGTAGTACAACTGGCATTAGAATAAAGTTTTCCATTTTTATCTATGGCATCATCATTAACCCCCAACACAATCATCGGAATATCATCTGAACCCGGAGCTGAAATTATTACTTTCTTAGCACCTGCTTCAAGATGTTTACCGGCACTTTTAGAATCCCGGAAAAACCCGGTAGATTCCACAATCACTTCAGCTCCGCGTTCACCCCACTTCAGATTGGCGGGATCACGATCTGCCGATATGCCTATTTTCTTCCCGTTAATCACAAGGTTATTACCTTCCGCATAAACTTCACCATCAAATTTTCCATGAACGGAATCGTACTTGAACAGATGGGCCAGTGTTTTTGCATCAGTCAGGTCATTAATGCCGACAACGTCAATTTTATCACTCTGATATTTTAATATGGAACGCATAACAAGTCGTCCAATACGGCCAAATCCATTAATACCTACTTTTACTTTTGCCATAAATTTACTCCTTTTCAATTTTCGAAACCGTTCAGAAAAGTGTGTGTCAAAACGCTGACAGTGATTCCGGATCTATTACTGAATAACCGAATGACACCAACCTTTTCTGAACGGTCTCTGATTTCCAATTTTACTGCATTGCAGCAGTTTTTATTTATCCTTGATAAAATAACGGATTCGAAGCACTCTATCCATTTTTAAACTGTTGATTTCTGCTAAAATAAC
>JBBDMD010000033.1:1458-7587 GCA_040878515.1 Balneolaceae bacterium
AGAGGTATCTACTATTTTTTTCTTAACCTGTGCTTTAGCCCCGGCCCTGCGCAGCTGCATGGCAATATCCAGGTTATCATTATCTATAGCGATGTTCAGGGCTGTATCTCCGTTTTTATCTTTCACCCTCACATTCGCGCCCATTTCCAGCAGATACTTCACAACCGAATTATGTCCCTCCCGGGCTGCCAGCATCAGTGCGGTTTGTCCCCACCGCTGTTGTGCATTTACATCCGCGCCGGCTTCAACCATCAGCTTAACGGCTTCCTGATGGCCTTCACGTGCAGCTACAATCAGCGCCAGATCTCCCACAGGTGTTCCGTTATCCAGTAGATACTTCATAATCTCATGGTTTCCATTTTCTGCCGCCCTGTTCAGAGCGGTGCCGCCCATTTTTGTTTGTACTGCTGGATCTGCTCCATTTTCAATCAGGTATTTCACCACATCAAGGTGTCCATTTTCTGCAGCAAAAATCAGCGCAGTTGATCCGTTCTTGTGAGGTTCATTTAAATCGGCTCCGGTACTATGAAGTTCCTTAATTTTAGATAAAACTCCATCTTTAGCGGCTTGTATAAGTGGCGAAAGCTCCATGATAAACTGAGATTTTGAATGAAATATTAATAAAAATGATAGTACTGCTTTTTCTGATGGGTATATCTAAAATTAATTGGTTTTAAGCAACAAGAACTCAATAAAATTGAAAAATTAATAGAAGAGGGCTTTGCAATTTGAGTTATTCCAGCGGAATAGAAAGATCATACCCATTGGCAAATTCAATACCTGTAAGCCGCTTGGTACCCGGCAGCTGTAATGATCGCATCTCTACAGTGCCCTTGCCACACCCAGCCAGAAGTCTGCCGTCATGAAAGAATAATATACCGGGCTTTAAATATATCTCCGGCCCGATCGCAGATTCATAAATATTCAGCTTTTTCCCGTCATATTTACACCAGGCAACCGGAAAGGGGTTCAGTCCCCTGATCAGGTTATGCACTTCCTCTGCAGACTTTGAAAAATCCACCTGGGTATTTTCAGTAAAAAGTTTAGGGGCAGGTGTTGCCTGCTCATTCTGCTGGGGGATTCGCTCTGCTTTTCCGTCTGCAATAACATTAACAGCATCAACAAGCAGGTCGGCCCCCAAAACTTTTAGCCTGTTATACAAATCACCGGTGGTTTCATCCTTGCCGATTTTCGTTTTCACCCTGGCAATGATTTCACCCGTATCTACCTTTTTGTCCAAATAGAAAACGGTGCAGCCTGTCTCTTTTTCGCCTTTGATGATTGCCCAGTGAATCGGGGCGGCTCCCCTGTACCTGGGAAGGAGAGATGCATGAAGATTGATGGCACCTTTTGAGGGAATGTGTAAAAGTTTTTCCGGTAAGATTCGAAATGCGACGACTACAAACAGATCGGGCTTTAACTCTGCAAGCCGGCCGGCAAATTCTTCAGATTTTACATCCTCCACATCCAGTACCGGCAGTTCTAAATCCAGTGCTTTTTGTTTCACCGCCGTGGGAGTGGGTTTGCTGCGGCGTCCGCGTCGTTTATCCGGATTGCTTGCCACAACTACAATTTCGTGAGGTGACTCGTGCAGTTTTACAAGACTCGGAACAGCAAAATCCGGCGAACCCATGAATACAATTCGAAGCGGATCCATTATAGCTGAGGGGCTTTCTTTGATGCAATCGGGTAGTCGGTTTCCAGCTTACCCTTTTCAATTTTTGATAAGAGTGATTTATGAAGGCGCAGTTTAAACCTGCTGAGATAATCCAGGAACAACACACCCTGAAGATGATCGTATTCGTGTTGTATAACCCTGGAAACCCAGCCGCTGGCCTCCAGTTTCTGCTGCTCAAAATCCCGGTCCAGATAAGATACCACAACATTCTCGGGGCGTAAAACATCATCACGAACATCCGGTATGCTCAGGCAGCCCTCTTCCATTTTAACTTTCTCACTTCCGGTGGATACTATTTCCGGGTTTATAATAACTATGGGGCCAAAGTCTTCTTCATCGTCAAGTTCTTCGGTAACAGCATCGGTATCCATTACAAATAACTGAATGGATTTGCCGATCTGGGGGGCCGCTAATCCCACTCCGCTGGAGTTATACATGGTTTCGAACATATCCGCAATGAGGGATTGCAGATTCTCACTGTTCTCTTCAACCGGTTTGGCTTTCCTCCGTAAAACCGGATCGTTGTAAGTGACAATTGGTAAAATAGACATAATTAAATTTCAGGGCGTGCTTCTAAAAACTCCTGTAAAATAAGAGCTGCGGCGGCTTGATCCAACCGTCCTTTTTTCTGTCTCTTTTTCTTTGGCACACCCGATTCTACCATCATTTGTAATGCCTGCCGCGAAGAGTATCGCTCATCCATTTTATAGACTTGTATCTCAGGAAATTTTTTCTTCAGCTTTTTAATGTACTCTGTAACAACCGGCGTAGCATGCGTGGCATCCCCCTGCGGAGTAAGCGGCCAACCAACAACGATTCCATTGATTGGCCCTTCTCTGTCAATTTGCTGCCGTATTTCTTCCAATGAATCGGTAGGCGAATAGGTTCCAATTGGGTTTGCGCCGGTTTTCAGCAGGTCTGTTCTGGCCAGTCCTACCCTCTTTGAACCAACATCTACTCCAATCAATCTGCCATATTCACTCAATTAATTACCCTTTTTCACTTCATCCAAAGGTTTACGCAAGAATTTTTTCATCTTTTTGCTCGGCTTGAAATGAGTTTTTCTGTGAGCCGGCACATAGATTACTTCGTTGGTTTTAGGATTACGGGCTTTAGGCTTGGCTTTTGTTTCTTTCACCTCAAAAACCCCAAAATCCCGAAGTTCTATTCTACATGTTGGATCAGCAGACATCATTTTCCCGCGCAGTGCACCGATTACCGAATCCACCCACGGTTCAGCTTGATTTAAGGGACAATCCATTTCGTTCGCAACGGCTCGTACGATATCACGTTTAGTGTAAGTCACCATGTTATTTTTCTGATTTTTATGATTATAAAGAAAAGTTAGTCACTCTATTACTACTTAAAAATATAATGAGCATTATCAATAATTATCATTAAAAGATATGAATAACTATATAGGTAGTTCACACAAATTTTATAATGGAAAATACCTACGTAGATACAATTATTATTATATTCTAAAAATTATTCGTATCTGGTTACATTTTTAATTCCCTCAACTCTCTCCAATCTTTGAATTACCTTTTCAAGGTGCTTCAAGTCATTTACATAAATTGTGAGAATTCCTTCAAACATACCTCCTTCGCTGTTAACGTTTATACTTTTCATGTTAGTCTTTAGAGATTTAGATACAATCTCAGTTAAATCATTTACAAGGCCAACCCTGTCTTCACCAATTAACTTCACGGCACCCAGGAATTGGGTATCAATATTTCTGGCCCACGATACATCAATAATCCGTTCGCTATCGGTTTTTATCAGGTGATGAGCATTTTTACAGTTTGACCTGTGTATTTTTACATCACCGTTTCTGCTGATAAAACCAATCACATTATCCCCGGGTATCGGGTTGCAGCAATTGGCATATGAATATTTAACATTACTCAACTCCCCTTCAACAAGCAGGGCTTTGTCTTCTCCAACCGAACGTGCAGTGGATATATACTGCTCCTGAATTTCTTCTTCGGATTCAGCTTCACCATTTTTATTATCGTTGTCCAGGCGGCCTTTGCTTTTCAGCTGTTTTACCACTCTAAACAATTCATTCACATCAAAGGCGCCTGAACCGATCTCGAAAAACATGTCCTGTGTGGATTCAAACTGGAATTTGTGAGCCACCTTCGTCAGTTCCTGGTCTGTAATCTCCACTTTGCCTTTTGCTGCCCGTTTTTCCCATATTTCACGGCCTTCATTGGCAACTTTTCTCTCTTTCTGCTTAATAAACTGCCGGAGCCGGGCTTTGGCCTTATGCGTAACCACATGATCCATCCAGTCGGCATTCAGATTAATTTTATTTCCGGTAATGATCTCAACCTGGTCGCCCACTTTTAGCGTCTGCCGGAGAGGCACCATCTTCCCGTTTACTTTTGAGGCAATAGCCCGTTCCCCAATTTCACTGTGTATTTCAAATGCAAAATCGATACAGCTGGCACCTTTTGGCAGCGTTTTTAGTTCACCATCCGGCGTGAATACATAAATCTCATCCTGGTAAAGATTCAACTGGAAATCTTTCACAAACTCCGTAGCCGCCTCCGGACGCGGACTGTCCAGTACATCGCGGACCCAGTACACAAATTTGTCCAGTTCCGTACTGCCGCCGCTGGTCCCCTCTTTGTATTTCCAGTGTGCAGCAAGGCCGTGCTCTGCAATATCATCCATTTTTCTTGTGCGAATCTGAACTTCAACCTTGCGCCCCTGCTTGGTGATCACCGTTGTGTGCAACGACTGATATCCATTTGCTTTGGGAACAGAAATAAAATCCCTGAAACGTTTGGGAATTGGAGTGTACCAATCCGTAATAATAGAATAGACACGCCAGCAATCTTCTTTTTTATGGGGCTCCTCCAAAATTACCCGGATTGCAAAAAGGTCATAAATCTCTTCGAAGGGCTTTTGCTGCATCTGCATTTTCCGGTATATCGAATAGATGTGTTTGGGCCTTCCTTTTATTTCAAACCTAAAATTTTGTTCGTTCAGCTCCTTCTCAATAGGAGTCATAAATTCATCAATAAACTGCTCTCTTGCCTCTTTTTTCTCACGCAGTTTTCTTACGATAAATTTATAGGAGTTGGGATCGATAACTTTGAAACAAAGATCCTCAAATTCATTTTTAATTTTAAACAGGCCAAATCGATGAGCTAATGGAGCATAGAGCTCCATAGTTTCTGTTGCCTTCTTTAGCTGTCTTTCCCTGGACAGGTGGCTGATCGTTCTCATATTGTGCAGTCGGTCGGCAAATTTAATCAGTACTACTCGCACATCTTCCGCCATGGAAAGAATCAGCTTCATGAATGTTTCTGCCTGCTTGGTATCTCTGTTTTCAAAAACACCCGTTATTTTTGTCAATCCGTCAATCAGGTGCCGTACAGTATCGCCAAACAGTTCTTCAATCCCATCCAGTGTAACTTTGGTATCTTCCACAGTATCATGCAGTAAGGCAGCCACGACGGATTCATCATCAATGGTGAATTCTTCTGCCATGATTTTTGCAACCTCAACCGGATGCAGATAATAGGGTTCACCCGATGCTCTTTTTACACCCTTATGCGATAAATAACAAAGCCTGAACGCCCTGGAAACTAACTCATCATCCGTTTCATCCAGGTGTTTATGGCACAGCTCTAACAATTCATCAAGCGCAGCTTGCTGATGGGCATTAAGGATCAGTTCCTCAAGTTCTCCGCGGATATGTGTATCCACTTTTGTCATGGTAGTTTAACGGATATGTTAGGGTCTATTTATATAAAAACTATAATTTATCAGATGTAGTTCGTTAAGTACTTATTAAAAAGGCGATTCTCTGTAAATGAATCGCCTCCTGTAGAACCGGAATGTCCAAAATTTTAGCATCAACCCCAATGATAGCCCATTAAATAGTGTATAATTTATACTTGTTGATCCAATAATTTCTGAATCCGGTTGTCCTGCAAGAGAATATAACTGAGCGAATATTATGTTTTCTGATTCCAAAACACGACAAGCATAACATACACTTTCAAACGACAGTTACCGGGTGGTTTACCCCCATATCCAAGCCGGTTTAAAAATTTAAGGGGATCTATGTTTCTTTGCCCCGGCCTGCACATCATCGTGCGGGCTTGCCAAACCACTGAAAATCTGTTGGAAACTGTTTTCCCGTGACACCATAAAATCAGATGATCAATATTTCAGTCATTTATTTCCCTTATCCCCTTTGCTACAAATACTAACAATATAAAATAACTTCTACATTTCATAAATGTCAATCTGAATAACGAAAACGGCCTCGAAAAATCTAGCTTTTGGTCTGCTGCAGCAACAAAGGGTTTAATAAGAGGGATCGCCTTTACGGGCAAAAGCACTTCCAATGTCCTGCGCGTTAATTTTTGGAAATGTAAGTGTAAAGCAGGCTCCCGAACCTGATGAACTGAATGCTTTTTTACCGCCCA
>JBBDMD010000034.1:0-1387 GCA_040878515.1 Balneolaceae bacterium
CATAAAAAAACCCCGATTCGGAAAACCAAATCGGGGCTAAGTGCAAGTAGTGAAGAACCAGTCTTCTTTTATTTGCGGTTTATGTAATGAAGCTGTTCCTGAAACTGATATGAATCAGCAAAGATCAACTTCACTTTTTATAACTGATAGCTTAAAACAGATATTGCTCAATCGCAAAAATTTATTTTGATATCAGCTTTTTGAAATCATCGAGAGTAGAACGTACTGCTTTTTCTGACTCATCCAGCAGTTTTTGTTCGTCGGCATCCAGCTCTACTTCAATAATCTCTTTAATTCCACCGTGGCCCAGCTTCACCGGAACCCCTAAAAAGATATCTTTGATCCCGTATTCTCCATTCAGTAAAACAGCACAGGGGAAAATCCTGTTCTGGTCCAGCATGATGGCTTCCACCATTTGTGCTGCCGCCGCACCCGGTGCATACCAGGCCGATGTTCCCATCAGCCCTACAATTTCGCCACCGCCTTTTTTGGTGCGGTCTACAATGGAATCCAGTTTATCAGCGTCGATTAACTGGGTAACCGGAATCCCGGAAACGGTAGTGTATCTTGGCAGAGGGACCATAGTGTCGCCGTGTCCGCCCATTAATAGGGCTTGAATATCTTTAGGAGACACGTTGAGTTCTTCAGCCAGAAACGCACGATAGCGGGCAGTATCAAGAATTCCCGCCATACCCATTACCCTGGATGAATCAAGGCCGCTTGCAGTATGTGCAACGTATGTCATTACATCGAGCGGGTTTGATACCACAATAATGATTGTATTTGGGGAATATTTAATCAGCTGTTCAGTAACACTTTTTACAATTTTACTGTTAATCTCAAGCAGATCGTCGCGGCTCATTCCCGGTTTTCTGGGCACTCCGGCTGTAATTACGCAAACATCCGAATCTTTGGTGTCTGAGTAATCAGTGGTTCCGGTCAGTCTTGTGTCGAATCCGGCAATGGGAGCTGCTTCCCACTGATCCAGTGCCCGTCCTTTTGACGGATAGAATGTTTTATCTCCTTCTTTTCTTTCAAGATCAACCATAACAACTTCTTTGGCAAAATCTCTTTGAGCAACGGCAAATGCAACTGTTGAGCCAACATTACCACCGGCGCCTACTACTGTAACTTTCATATCAGTTTAGTTTTAAATGATAGGTTTCTATTTATGTGTAATTTAATGATGTGGGCAGACAGGTGCATTCTGCTATGTTCTTTTTCTGTTGTCTAATCCCCACATCAGTTTATTTCTAAGAGTTTCAAAATAGTTTTGTTCAGGAAGCTGAATCAGGTGTATTGAAAAATCGCTTTGTGAAATTTTTATATCAAGTTTGTTTTTAATTGGCATCATCACCCCGTCGTATGAAAACAGGATATGTTCAGG
>JBBDMD010000035.1:0-1385 GCA_040878515.1 Balneolaceae bacterium
AATGAGATGATCAAACTGAAGTTTAAGTCCCCATTTTTTTGCAATAATCAACCCTGCAATAAATGATCCAAGGCCCTTTACATTCGATTCACCGCTGTTGAGGTAGTTCATCAGTCCGGATAAATTCTCTGATTCCATCGTGTTTAATACCCTGTTCAGCTCTTCTGTCCGGGTGCGGTCCATATCGCAGCAGATTACAATCAGTGCATTTTTGGAGGCCAGAATCTCTTCAACCGCATAGGCAAGTTCCTTAACTGTAAACGATCCTTCATCGGTAATTTGAAGGCTTAAAACGGTAAAATCATTTAGTGCACACTGAAGAAGCATAAGCTGACTATGCAGGCTGTTTTGATCATCATATGCCGCATCTTCGATGAAAAAATCGTCATCTTCATCACAAAAATCATTACGGAGCCTGTCGTTTGCCATTACCTCTCCCAGCGGTGTCGTGATTGATTTAAAGGAAGGTATCGGAAGTTTTTTATCCGCGCTTCCCGGCAGTGATTCGATCACCACTACAGTATCAAAGTCATCGTGGCCCACCCGTGAGTAAGTATCACAAACTTCATCAAAATTAAGGTCGGTAATTTCCTGCGGTGAAAACAGGATTCGAACCGGTGATTCTTGTTCTTTTCGGCGCTCTTTAGCTCGATCAAGGCCATCCCTGATCTGCTCTCTGGTGAATGATGTAATCTTCATAAGAATGATATTTAATTGTCGGCGTTGTTATGGTAGCAAATTGATATCCAATGTTCCTGATGCTGAAAGCTACAAATTTTTGCCTCTCTTCCATCGTCAAATTGCACATCAAATAACGATTCTGTAACTGGTAAAATTTTGACCCCGTTCATTGGTTTTCGAAGCCCGGTGCCAATGCATTTCAGGGCTGCTTCTTTTAATGTCCACACTCTGATGAGCGGATTTTTATTATAAAGTTCTAAATTTTCGCCGGGATGCTGCATTCGTTTCGCAAGACGTTGATGCACGGATCGTCCGGCCTCTTCCATATCACAGCCTACCGTTTTTGAGGCGGAAATAGCTGCAGTCAGTGCATCTTTTGTATGCGAAAAACTAACTGAAAGTTCACGTTTCAAGTAGAAAGCCTTCGGTTTTTTATATTTTTCCGTAAGTACTTGAATATCAGATATTTTCAAATACTCATTTGCCATTTTTTTCAGGAAACGACTCCCATTGAGGCTCTCTTTAATATCCGTGTCGAGAGGTACCCTTCCGTTTTGCAGAAGTTCAAATGCTGCAATGATATCTTTTGGTAACTCCGGATGTTGTAACTTTAATGGCAATCGAAATACCGTTTAATTCAATATTACCCGCAAACTACTTATTTGATTCAGCTCTCACCAATAAAATTTCCTAATCTGGAAACA
>JBBDMD010000036.1:0-1383 GCA_040878515.1 Balneolaceae bacterium
TCTATTCCATAAAGCAAACTGTTTGCAGGATCTTTTTGAACCGACTTTGCATATTTCCAAACATGATGAAACCCTACAAAAAGGAAAGGAACCGACAGGATGGCCCGGTATTCGAGGCCTGAGCCGGGCTGAAGCTGAGCGATATCCTGGGCAACCATTACAGTAAACGGGTTGATAAAAGCAACTCCATAGCCAATACCGTACCCGACAATCATGGTGCCAATAGCTGTCATCGAATCCAGATTTAAGGCTACACAAAGAGAAATTAATATGATTGCAAATGGAATGTATTCCTCGGCCATACCCAGGGTGGCAGAAGCAAGTGCAAAACTGAACATTGCAAAAAAGATCAGGGGACCGGGCTGATCTTTATACCTGCTGATTACCTTTCCAAGAAAGGCGTCGATGGCGCCCGTTTCCCGAATAACAGCAAGGGCACCGCCAATTATAAATATAAAAAAGATGATCCCCTGGGCATCGGCAAGTGCACGCGGAACAATGGTGAAGAGTGAAAGGGGACTCAGCCAGGTTTTCTCTTCTGCCTCACTAAAAGAGTCTGCAATAATCATTTCCAGGCCGTCAATCATCTCTGTCTGAAAATTACCGGAGGGTACAATCCACGTGAGAATCAAGGCAATGATCATCAGGCCGAAAAGGAGAACAAGGGTGTGAGGTATTTTAAACGACAATCCGGAAGTTATTTGGTTGAAGACATGACAGGCGAATGATACTAAAAGGAATGTTAAAGCAGAAATTCAGATTCGATCCATATCCGGGATGTTACAATTGCTTATAAATATCTCTTTATATTTCTGTGATCTCTGTCAGATTTGTATCTTCAATTTATAAATTTCAAAACAGATCAAAATATTATATGAAATATATTGGAGCCCATGTAAGTGCTGCCGGGGGCGTTGAAAATGCACCGCTGAGGGCACATGAAATCGGGGCCACGGGATTTGCACTCTTTACAAAAAATCAAAGACAGTGGAGTGCAAAACCACTTACGGATGAAAACATTTCGGAATTCAAAAAAAACTGTGAACAACTTGGTTATTCAATGGATGCTGTGATGCCACACGACAGCTACCTGATAAACCTGGGACATCCTGAAAAAGAAAAGCTTCAAAAATCCAGGAACGCTTTTCTGGATGAACTACAGCGATGTGAACAGCTGGGTATTGAAAAATTAAATTTTCATCCCGGGAGCCATCTGAAAAAAATTTCGGAGAAAGTATGTCTGAGCAAAATTGCCGAGTCGATTAATTGGGCACTTTCACAAACAGAATATGTAAAAGCTGTTATTGAAAATACGGCCGGGCAGGGTACAAATATGGGATTTCGATTTGAACACCTTGCAGAGATTATTGAGCAGGTTGAAGA
>JBBDMD010000037.1:0-1373 GCA_040878515.1 Balneolaceae bacterium
ACTTAGGTACGTTTCCGCCCCCATTTCCGGGACGCCTTGCCCACCGCCAAATTTCGCTTTCGCGTACAAAAAATGAGCTTGGTGAATAATCCAGGGTAGAACTGTTTAAAAACTAATATTTAAGGCGATGGGTAAAAAGCTATGATTGAAAAATATCCACAATGGGCACGCGAACTTGCCAGGAAGTATTTAAGCAGAACGCTGAACCAGTTTATCCTGCACGGGAATGTACATGATCTGGTACCGGTTGGAACTGACAAAAAGAAATCATTTCAGCGACTGAAAACATTCCTGGCAGAAGATTTTTTTGGTGCCAGGGACCTGGTGATTTTTTACGACCGTGCTTCAGGAATTTATTTCAGAGACCAGGATTCCCAGCGGGATTTTAACCAGGCCCTGGCCGGACGTGATACACTGATAGGGACTGAGTATTCCAAGAAACTTCCAAAAGATCCGGTGGGTGTATTTTCAATCCTGGAGCAATATTTCAGGTCCCGTCTGGATCAGAAGAAAAGTATCGCTTTTATCGTCGATTTTGCAGAAACCATTGTTCCGGCAAATGAAGCCGGAAGCACAGGCTCAGAAGACCGAAATTCACTAGTCTATTTGATGAAATGGGCTCACGACTCGCTCTTTCTGGCCTCGGATTTTACAACAATATTAATAACGGAAAACCTGACGGATCTGAACAAAACCATTATTCAGAATCCGTATACCTCAGAAATCCGGATCCCGTTGCCCAACGAAGAGAACCGGCTGGCCTACCTGAATCAGGAGTGCGATCCGGATACGTACGAAGAGCTGTCTGTAGTTCCCAAGCCGGTGGTTGCACAACTGACGGCCGGCCTTGGTTTTTTAAGACTGAAGAGCATTCTCTCTAATGCAATTGAAAACAAAGAGACAATAACGTTCGACTCTCTTACAACCATTAAAAAAGAGCTCATTGAAGCTGAAGCCTATGGACTGCTTGAGTTTGTAACCACCAGGGGATCGCTCGATTCTGTAGCTGGACATACCAAGGTAAAAGCGCATTTGAGATCGGTTGTGAACGCTTTAAAAAGCGGCAGAAGAGATGTGATTCCAATGGGATATCTTGTGTGCGGCCCGGTGGGTACCGGGAAAACGTTTCTGGTAACATCCTTTTCGGGTGAAGTGGGGATTCCCATGGTAAAACTGAAAAATTTCAGGAGCCAATGGCAGGGTGTGACTGAAGGTAACCTGGAAAAAATTCTAAACCTGCTGAGGGCAATGTCGCCGGTTGCCGTTATGATTGATGAAGCAGATGCATACCTGGGCGACCGAAGTGCATCAGGCGACAGTGGCGTATCGAGCCGTGTGTTTTCTCAAATAGCAACATTTATGAGCGATACATC
>JBBDMD010000038.1:0-7435 GCA_040878515.1 Balneolaceae bacterium
CCAATCCCCGAATGAGAATCAATTTCCGTCTGCATGCTGCTGTTGCAGGCTGACGGATTCTGGGACGAAAAGATCAATCCCCGGACGAGTAGGAATCTTAGTTGAATCAAGATATTTTTATTTGTGCAGGCCGGAATTTTTCAGAGATATTGACAGCTTATTCGGAATTTCCGGCAGACCAGACATTGTTACTTCGGTTTACATCGGCCATTCGCTGCGACGGGTCAATCCCAATCCTTTCAATCTCATTCATCGCACGATCAATTGATAGTTTATACTCCGGAAACACCCATGGCCAATCTTCTGAAACGATACGATTCATATCGGGATTTTCATTCTCTTTTTCTCCCCACATGATACGCAGCGGTATGTAGTATTGGGTTTTGGTTCCATCTGTAAATTCAACTTCTACATCAAGTGGCATCGGCATCAAACCGGCTCTTTCGAGTGTGATTAGAGAACCGCCCTGATCATCTTCCGTTACATCGGTTACTCCATAGTCGACCGTTTTGGTGGTTGTAACCCAATATTCGTAGTACCAATCAAGAACCATATTGCTCTCTTCTTCTGCAATGCGGATAAAATCCTTTCCGGTTGGATGCTTGAATTTCCACTCATCATAATACCGGTTTAACGTACGTTTCAGCACATCTTCGCCAATTACATATCCCAGCTGGTGTAAAAACATGGATCCTTTTGTATAGGAAGCAACCCGGTAAGCCGTATTGGTTACGTAGTGATCGGCGTGAACATGCATGGGTTCTTCAATTCCCATTTCCACAATCCGGAAGTATCCCGGATAGCTGTTTAAAACAGGATCTCCTTCACCGTTGTTGAACAGTTCATTGGTTATCAGGGCCGAAGCATACGATGTAAATCCTTCGTCCATCCATTGATCGATGGTTTCATTATTGGCAACGGCACCTTCATACCAGGCGTGAACAAATTCATGAACCGTTACCCCCACCAGGCTGTTCAGGTTGCGATTCCCGGTAATCAGAGTTGCCATACTGTATTCCATACCTCCGTCGCCTCCCTGGATTACAATATATTCCTCATGAGGATAGTCGCCGTAATTTTCAATCATATATTGAAATCCTTTTACAGTGTACTCCGGGAGTGCTTCCCAATTGGCCATGAGGTTTGACTGGCGTTCAGCAGGAGCATTTTCAGCTACCGGATCTGTTTGATAAAAAAAGCGAAGCAAAGGGCCATCCGGCACTTGTGCAGTTACATGGGTATAATCAGGATCAGCGGCCCACATAAAATCGTGAATATGATCCGATTTAAAATGCCAGGTCAATTTATCCCCCGACGGCCTGTTCACCTGCATATTGGCATCTTCATAGCCATAACCAACTTCTTCCGGGTTTTGAAGGATAGCAGCAGCTGCTACAACATAATCCCTGTTAATATGAATGGTGACATCAAAGGTACCAAACGGTGCATGAAACTCCCGGGCAATGTACGGATTTGGATGCCAGCCCGTATGATCATATTCTGCAATTTTCGGGAACCATTGCGACATTGAATACCTCACACCCTCTGCGTTATCCCGCCCCGATCTACGGGTCTGAAGCGGTACCTGTGCATCAAACTCCATCTCAAATTCAGCGGTTTCACCAGGCTGGATCGGTTCATTCAAATGAACCTCCATAATGGTCCCTTCCACTGTAAAATCAACTTCCGAACCATCCTGCCGGATCCAGTCAATTTCCTGGTAACCGATCTCTGTTTCATCATATCCATAAATACGATCTCCAACCCTGCGATCCGGATCCCGAATGGTTCTGGACCGTTTATCCATCATGCTGTTTGGCTGGAATGCATTAAAAAAGAGGTGGTAAAAAACCCGGTCTAAAGTATCGGGCGAATTGTTTGTGTATTTGAGTGTCTGCTGCCCCCTGAACTGATTCGTTTCAACATTCATGTCGATATCCATCACATATTCCACTTGCTGCTGCCAGTACCCGTGGCGTTGCGCATCTGATGAAGCGGGTGAAAGCAGCAGAAGTGACAGTGTAAGTAGCAGTAACAGAAAAGGTAAAGTTTTTTTCATGATAAATGTTTGATTTAGAATGAAGTTCTGCTTGCAAAAGCACGGCTTAACGTAGCCTCATCAATAAATTCAAGTTCTGTGCCCATGGGAATTCCATACGCAATCCTGGTTACGTTTACATCGTAGTTTATAAGTAGTTTGTTGATGTAATAAGAAGTGGTTTCTCCCTCGGCATCCGGGTTTAAGGCAAGAATGACTTCCCCGATTCCCTCATCGTTTCCGGAAATACGATCCAGAAGCTGTTTTATACGAATGTCATCGGGCCCAATATTATCGAGCGGAGAGATGGTGCCGCCAAGAACGTGATAACGGCCGCGAAATTCGTTGGTTTTTTCAATGATATAGACATCCTGAAACTCTTCGACAACGCAAACCACTCCGTTTTTGCGCTTCTCATTGCTGCAGATTGAACATGGATCCTGATCGGCTATGGTGCCGCAAACAGAACAGCGCTGAACAGATTTTTTCAGCTGAACCAGTGCATCCGCAAGCGTTAGCACCCGTTCATCGGTCTGCTTCAGCAGATATATTGCGATTCGCTGAGCCGACTTTCGGCCTGTACCCGGTAACCTGGCCAATTCTTCAATTGCCCGTTCTAAAGCTTCAGAGGTTATTTGCATTAAACTGAATGTGATATAATTTCAAATGAAAACAGGTGGCTTCTTTTGACTTTCCCTCAGAAAGCTGCAAATCAGAGTCCCAGTTTACTCATGTCCAGACCGGGAATACCGCCACCTGGCAGCATATCTTTATACACATCCTGCATTTTTTCCTTCGCCGCTTCTTCAGCTTTTTCAAGTGCCTTATTAACCCCTGCAACTACTAAATCCTCAAGCATCTCTTTGTCGTCAGCATTGATTACATCTTTGTCGAGGTCGATGCTGATGATTTCACGTTTACCGTTGGCTTTTACCTTCACCATACCGCCGCCGGCATCGGCCTCAACAATAACCCCGGCCAGTTTTTCCTGTGCTTCTTTCATCTTGCTTTGCATGTCGGAAAATTTTCCAAACATGTCTGCCATATTAAATTGACTCATAATTTTTTACTGGTTTAATATTCCTTGTTTTAATTAAAATCCGAGATTTGAAAAATCTTATTTTCCTCAATACTCAAGTTCGGCTCCGAAAAGTTCAACAATGGTTTTCAGATGAGGATCTTTCTTCTGTATCTCCTTAAACTGTTCATACGGACTTAAGGTTTCTTTCTCTTTTTGGGGATCCCGTTCTACAACGCACTGTAACCGAAGAAACGTACCGGTAACCTGTTTAAATATGGATGAGAGCAACTGTTGATTTTCGGAAAGAAGATTCACCGCAAATTCATTATCTGCTGCCACATGTACATCATTACCTTTCAATCCGGTGATTTTTAACCGCAATAACTGAAAGTAGAGCATTTGCGGTGCCTGGTCCTTTACTTTATTTACAAAATCTTTCCAGTGCTGTTCCACATCTTCTATACTATCAATTTTAAAATTTTTTTCTTCTTCATCCCGTTCGGCAACCAGTTCGCTGCTTAGTTTTTGTGAACTGCTGTGTGAACTGATTCCCTTAGCAAACCCAAGTGTTGGCTTTACCATCAAAATTTCATCATCCATTTCAGGATCTCCGGTATGGCTGGACCTGGCCGGAGTATTTGGAGAAGATTCAGGGTTGGGATCCTCAGAAACCGGAGGATCATCATTTTCCAGCCGGGGCTTTTCGGCTGCCGGCTCTGAGATGGAAGACGGCTGACCGGTTTTTTTCGGCTCCGCTTTTACTTCGTTTGATGCTTTGCTGCTTTTTGTGCTACTCTTTTGGTTTAAGCCGTTTTTTTTTAACTCATTCAGGCTTTCGAGTAATGAATTCAGCTCTTTGGTCCGGCTCATATGAACCAGTTTAAGCAGTAGAATCTCAAAATGAATACGCGGTTGCTGCACATCTTTAGTTTTTAGCTGTGCTTCGCTCACCAGATGAAGCATTCGCATTAAATCATCTTCCGAAAAAGCTTTGGATTCCCGGAGGTATCGCTGCTTGGTCTCCTCCGTTGCCTCAACCATATGCAGGCGGTCTCCCTGCTTGGAAACATACAGGTTCCGTATGTGTTCGGTTAGTGAAACAAGGAATTCCTGAATATCAGCGCCTTCCTTTAGCAGCGAATCAATAAGTGTTAAGCCGGTAGTTGAATCTTTTTCGCGCACCGAATCGGTAAACTCAAAAAGCTGATCTTTTCCAATTACATTCAGCGCATTAAGCAACTGGTTATACTCAATATGATCACCACAAAATGCAATCGCCTGATCCATCAGCCCAAGTGCATCGCGCAGTGCTCCATCTGCTTTCTTAGCTATTACGTGGAGTGATTCATCATCAATTGTAATCTGTTCTTTTTGAGAAATTACACGAAGCCGGTCAACAATGCGGCTTAGTTCAATTCTTTTAAAATCGAAACGCTGAACACGTGATAATATGGTTGGCAGAACTTTATGAGGTTCTGTGGTGGCAAAAATAAATATTGCGTGCGCGGGTGGTTCCTCAAGCGTTTTCAAAAAAGCGTTAAATGCCTCCTTGGTAAGCATGTGAACCTCATCGATGATAAATATTTTGTATTTACCATTTTGGGGAGGAACGCGAATTACATCTTTTAACTGACGTATGTCATCAATCTTCCGGTTTGAGGCAGCATCAATCTCAACAATATTGAGAGTTTGATTCAGGGATTCACCATCAATGGCATCATCAATTTCATTTACTGCCCTGGCCAGAACCCGGGCCATCGTAGTTTTACCAACCCCTCTGGGACCGCAAAACATATAGGCGTGTGAGATTCTGTTCTGCCTGATGGCGTTCTTCAGTGTATTGCTCACGTGTTCCTGCGATACAATATCTTCGAAAGATTGTGGCCGGTATGTTCGGGTTAGTGCGCGATAATTTTGTGCCATATATCGAATCTGTTCTGTTCGGCTTAAAGGTACTAAAAAAATGATAATTCGTTTTGTAACACTCAAATAAAATTGACGATTTGAAATGAATACTTACGGTTTGTCTGAGAGCGTTGTATTTTCGCTAAAATACTTTAATTTTGACAGGTTCATGTTACACAACCAAAACTTCATAAAATTCACCCTTGGAATCCTTATTCTTGGATTTGCCTCCATCGCTGCTGAAGCTCAGCCTCAGCAAGCTTACGAACGGGGTCTGGAAGAACTTTACCGGGGCAATACAACCCGGGCTCTTAATACCTGGTATGAAGCTTACCAGGAGCCTGGCGGAATAGACAGCCGGATTGGTTTTGAATATATTCGTGCAGTCACTGAAAATAATCTGAGAGGGTATTATAACCAGGCAACTGAGATGTATTATCAGGCAATTATGATGGGCACCGGGATCAACAGCCGTGTGGCTCTCCGGCAGGAAATTGAGCGCATACAGCCTATTATAGGAGAGGGAATTTACAGGCAGTGGACTACATGGTGGGATGAACAGAATTCAGATTTGCAGACAGATATGAGAGGATACTGGATTCAGGTAGATCCAACCCCTTCAGATGTTGCAAATGAACGGCTTATGGAACACTGGACGAGGATTGCAACGGCTCGTAATCGTTTTACAAAAAATGGCAGTACCGTATATGGCACAGATGAACGCGCACTGATTTATATCCGCTACGGTGAACCTGACCGCTCTCAAACCGGAATTCTGACGCTTCAAAGTTTTTCAATCATGCCCTGGCTGGAAAATCAGCTTTTACGTTCAGTTAGCGGAGAGGATAGTCCAAATGGCGATATGATGCCAATGCCCACAAGGGAGCTTGATGATTTAAACCGGATTGAAGATGTAATTTATGAATTTCACCAATATCCGGAGTATGAAATCTGGTTTTACGACCGGTTAACACCCGAACGCGGAGAAAATGTCCCGATCATTTTTGGAACCGATACCCAGACCGGTGAATTTGCATTGCAAAAAAGTGTAAGCAGTTTTATTCCGGAGCGTGCATTTTATCCCGAGCGGCAGCGGGATGATCAGCAGCTTGAGTTTACCAGGGCCGGTATAACACCTGCCCTGATATTACAGCTCATCTATTATGAACAACTTGTTCAGGTGGATTCCTTTTTTGAAAACCGCTTGCAGGCCTTGCAGGATCAGGTACTCGAACAGGGAATGGATGCACTGCAGGGTATGGATCTCACTTTTAAAGCCGAAACCAGTAGCCTGCTGGCGCAACAACTGGCTCGTGCCCCCCGGCAAAAATCTACCTATAGGAGCCAGATTCCCGAAATTCCCCTGGGCGTTCATCAGTACCGTTTTTTAAATGAACAGAACGAACCGGAGATCATAACCTATGTTGAAAGTGAGCCCCGGGAAGCATTTTTAATTGACTATTACCGCAACAGGAACCGCTCGGAACTGGAAACAGATTTTGGAAACGGAGCAAATGCTTCTGAACTTTTTTCATTTTATGAGCTTGAACATACACTGCAGGTATATGATGAAAAGTGGAATGTAGTCCGGTCACTGTCAGATATGCCTGAACTCATCATCAGACGAAGTTCAGCAGATGAAAGTATTTTGTCGATGTTCAGATTTAATCAGGAGAATAAAGATAACCAGTCGGTTTCGGTGAAACTAATGAACTATGATCCGGATACGGAAACAGTTTACGACACCCCATTTCCTGAATCACTTCGCGGGCTGAATAGTCTTCAGTTTCGCCAGCCAGAGCCTTTGGTAAGTCATAGCGACAGCCTGGAAGTTGCGGATCTGGTATTGGGATATGAGCGTGAAGGATGGGAAACCGAACCCTTTTCGTTTCATGTGGCTAACAATCAAACCATCCCATTTCGTGAAACTCTCTATCTGCATTATGAAGTTTATAACCTGGCATGGCAACCCAACGGATTTACAAGATTTGAGTTAACCTATCGAATTTTACCGGTTGAAGAGAATGGTAAAATCCGGACAGACGAAACTGAATTTATTTTAACGCTGAATTTCACTAACGAGTACCAGCGGGTTGTGGAAGACCTTGAAATAGAAACCACCAATCTTACACCGGGCCTCTACGATCTACGGGTGTTTGTTGTTGATACTGTAACCGGCCAGGAAAAAGAGAGGACCATCAGATTTGAAGTGGTAGAATAATGAATGCAGGATTCAGTAAAAAAGGAGAAGGGACCATTTTGTGGCCTGCTACCGCTTTACTGCTATAGAAGCCGGGTAACAAAGGGGAAATTCACCCCAAGAGTCTCGCAGAACCGTAAATAAGAGAGCGTGGTTCATGGAGGATGCCATCAATATGCCGTAGTGTTTTTTGGTACTGTAGCTGTAATTACGCCTTCGAATTACCCTGCGAACGTTATTGAGTAGTTTCATAGATCAGATCCGGATTCCC
>JBBDMD010000039.1:0-7407 GCA_040878515.1 Balneolaceae bacterium
ATTTTTCTTTTTGATCTCTTCAACAGCTGTAATACCATCCATTTCACCTTTTAAAGTGATATCCATTAAAATGATATCAGGTTTTAATTCGGCCGCTTTGGCAATGGCATCCTGCCCCACTGTAGTTTTCCCAACTACATCGTAAGATAGTTTGAGGAGCATCTTTTCGACATAAAACGACTGGAAGACATCATCTTCAACAATCAGGATCTTCTTCTTAGACTTTTTACTCATAACATAACATCTGTAGTTGTTGGCTTAAGAGTATTAAATAATTCGTTATTTTAGCAAATGTTCAAATTTCCATAGAATATACCCGTAAACAGAATATAGCTTTTATATTCAATCGCATGGAATGTAAACTTTTTTATCCAAGATATTAACTAATAAACTCATTATGCCTTCATTTGATATAGTAAACGAAGTAAATACACAGGAAGTAGATAATGCTGTAAACAATACGCTCAAGGAAGTTTCTACCCGTTACGACTTTCGCGGACTGAACACCGAAGTCAATTTTGTAAAAAAAGAGAACCAAATTGATATACTGGCAGCAGAAAGCATGAAGCTGCAGGCGGTGAAAGAGATGCTGATTAAACATTTTATAAAGCGGGGCCTTGAACCGAAGGTGCTGGATTTTGGATCCGAAGAGGGCAGCAGTTCGGGATTTGTAAAAGTAAGTGCAACCATCAAAGAAGGAATTGATCGTGATACGGCAAAAAAAATAGTAAAGGAAATTAAAGGCATGGGCCTTAAAGTTCAGCCGGCCATTCAGGATGAACAGGTCCGGGTGACGGGCAAGAAGATTGACGATCTGCAGGAGGTCATTCAAACCCTGAAATCAAAAAATTTCGGGATTCCTCTTCAGTTTGTAAATTTGAAATAGGGAAGAATTAGAAATTTATATAAAATTCGATTTTACTGTACAGCTTCCCGGAGCCAGTTTTCCGGATTTACATTCTGACTGCCTTCCCGAATTAAAAAGAAGAGAACTTCTCCACGGATAGAATTTTCATCGCCTGATAGCCCGATCACCTCACCACTTTTTAAAACTTCGTTTTTCCTTACAAAAATGTCACTCAGATTTCCGTAGGCTGTCTTATAGGTGCCGTGATTTACAAAGATCAACTCGCCAAATCCCTGGAGGGGCTGAATACCGAAAACATAACCGTCATTCACTACCCGAACGGTAGACCGTGGAGGGGCAGCGATATCCACACCGGGATTATTGGTTCTTGTATTAAATACAGGATGTACCCGGATACCGAATTTTTCCGTTATAAAACCATTATCAACCGGCCAGGGAAGTTGTCCGCGCTGTTCTCGGAAATTTTCTTCGTATGAGAGTAATTCATCATCACTGACCATGCTCTCACGCATTATGGGACGCGAATACCGGGCTTCTGCCGCACGCCGTTCGTCCGGATCTTCAATCAAACTTGCTTCAGCCAGATTCCTCTGGCGTTCTTCTTCAGCAATCCGGATTCTCTCTTCCTCGTTTGATAATTCGTCCAGGATGTTATCCAGTTCACTGCGCTGTTGTTGAAACGTTGCCAGCTGATTTTCCAAATTGTTTTTATCACGCCTGAGCAATTCAATATTCCTGCTCTGCAGCTCTTTTCTCTGTTCAAGCTCCTCTGTTTCCTCCAGGATAGAGGCCAGAACTGTACTGATTCTTTCACGGGACTCTTCAAGATCCTCTTTCGACACCTCCAGTTCCTGCCGGGCCTGCTCTATTTCATCCATCTGCTTTTGCCGGTGTTCATCAAATTTTGCAAGGTAAAAAGAACGAACCATCAGCTGATTGAAAGAAGTGGAGGTAAAAATGAGGGCGATTTCTGTGGTCCGCCCGTTTTTATACAGGTATGTAAGCGTCTCTTTATACTGATTGACAAGATAATTGAGCCTTTCTTCAAGATCCGTACTGTTTTGTTCTATCAGATTGATTTCTTCACGGATCTGCTGCTGCTCCCGGTTCATTTGCCGAATTCTTTCCTGCTGTAGAGTAATCACCCTGGAAAGCTCTTCAAACTGCTGGAAAGTCTGATCAAATCGTTCGGTTGCGTAACCCAATCGTTCAGAATAGGTTGCAATCTGTTCCTCTAAATTCTGAATCTGCGATCGTGTAGACTGCTGCTTTTCAATGATCTCATTCCTGCGCTCTTCGTAAGTTATTTGTGCCAGCACCTGCTCTGCAGGAATCAGTAAAAACAGAAACAGTAATGTAATTTGTAAATTCCGATAAATCATGGCCTCAGTATTGGTACGTTATCAGGAATATCTATTGATAGTGTTGGAAGTTCTCTGTTTACCGATAGCTGCTGTACTAAAAAAGTAGCTTGTGATTCACCATCGCTGCTTAAAATCGTGATTTTTCTTGGCAGATAAAAGCCTTCAATCTCAGCATAACCTTCATACTCAATTTGCTGATAGGCGTTTTGACGATTTGCGGAGTCCCGGTTAATCCTTTCAATCACTCCATTTTCCTTGCTGATCAGGATACGGGCTGCATCCGTCAGAATAACCAAAAAACGATCCGGGTCCTCAAATATTTGGTCAATTTCAGAGGCTTTAAAGGTGAAATTAAATAAATCCAGCAAATTCACGGATGCGAGAGATCCCACACTGCTTAAATTACTTTGCGTGAGTGATACTTTTTCGGCAATACGGTCAACACGGTTATAAATCAGCAGAGAATCCTTGTCTGCAAGTATTGCACCGCCTTTAATCCCTACACTATTTCGGACATGAATCAGGCTTGAATCCCGGTTTGAATAGAATTGAGCAGTTACGCGATCACCTCCGCCCGGCTGACTCACAATCACCCGTCCGCGGCCTGTAAGTTTGGTCAGGCTGGATGAGTAATCGGGTATAAGTTCCGTAATTGAATCAGCCGGAACATCCGATAATGCCATATCTTCAATGGAAATTACGGATCTTTGGGTGCTGCAGCCGATAAACAGTAAAAAAAAGAGGGCCGGGATCAGCCGAAGCAGGTTATCGGTCACAGTTCACTGTTTTTAATTTTATCATTCAAGTGTGATTTTGAAGAGTCTTCTTCAGCTGCTTTCAGCCACCATTTCCGGGCATTTTCCGGGTTGTTTAATGCTTCATATATATCACCCAGATGCTCAAAGACTTCCGCACTGGCATCACCGGTTTCCACAGCTTGTATGATATACTCTTTTGCAGATTCTAAGTTTCCAAGTTTAAAATGGATCCATCCGATCGTATCGAGATAGGACGCATTTTCAGGATCCATTTCAATGGCAGATTCTGCCAGTTTCAGGGCATCCTCAAGCCGTTCGCCCCGTACGGATAAATAGTAGGCGTAATTATTCATCGCATTATGATTAGATGAATCGAGCCTCAATGCCTGCTCGTATGCGTTAACGGCATCCTCCCGTCTGTCCAGATCCTGGTATACATCGGCAAGTGAGCCATATAGGACAGACCTGAAATTTCTACGCGAGGGAGCCATGGTTGCCTGTTCCAGCCAGGGGAGGGCGGATTCGGGATCTCCCTTAACCAGATAGGATGCTCCCGTAAAAAATTGAACTGCCGCATCATCAGGCACCTTTTCATTTGCCTCTTTCGAGAGACCGATCACTTCTTCATACCGCTGTAATGAAAAAAGCACCTGCATTCGCTGTCTCCAGGCGTCTGGTTCTTCGGGATTTAATTGATTAATCTGTTCCAGTTTCTCCAGGGCCGCAGTATAATCACCGGTTTGAAGATGAAAATCGGCAGCCAGGCTTTGTGCCGGTTCATAATCGGGTTCATTTTCAGCGAATCGGGTAATTACCATTCCGGCCTGTTCTTTAAGGATCTCTTCCTGCGGCTTCTGTTGATATTGAAGGTAAAGAAACCGTGCCAGTTCCAGCTTTTGTGAAGGATAAATAAGAGGGTCATTTAGCATGGAGATAAAGGTATCACCCAGGTTCTGCCATTCGTTGTTGCGAATGTAAATATCTGCCAGAAGGATCAGTGTTTGCGGGTCGCGGGAATTGCGTTCGCGTGCTTCTAAAAGTATTTCACGCGCCGATTCTTCATCGTCAAGTTCCAGATAAAACTGGCTAAGGTTGTGCAGTGTGGATAGATTTCCGGGATTGAGGTCTCTCATGATCTCAAGCTGGGCCATGGAAGAATCCCGCATTTGCAGGGCATTGAAATTTCTGAATTTTTGCAGGTACAGATTAAAATCCCTGCCGTTCAGTTCCAGTAACTGATCGTATACACGGTTTGCCTCCAGGAGCTGTCCGAATTCAGTATAGGTTTCTGCAAGACGGTAGAGGATATCCTGATCATTGGGATGGTATTCGAGAGCCTTGTTAAAAGCCTCGATGGCGGCATCGGTCCGCCCGGAAATGGTGTTGATACGTGCCAGGTGCAGATGGTACCATTTATTTTCCGGATCAATCGTTGTGGCAATCTGGCCGTAATATGCTGCATTCGACAGGTCGCCGGTTGCAAGATATACATCTGAAAGGGCATAATTCACGCCGGCATGTTCAGAAAGTTTCAGATGTGCGGCAGTGAGGTTATCAAGTGCCTGTTCATAGTCTTCGTTTTCAAAATCGGTGATCCCCTGGATATAATATTCCATGGCACGTGTCTCATCGGGAGAGACAGAAACGGCAGTTTCTTGTCCAAAGAGCGGGTGACATTGCAGGAGCAGAAATAATATGGATATCAGTATTGAAAATCTTGGCATAGGGATAAAATAAACTGCATTAAGACAACGTAGGCCGGGGCTTAATGGTATTATGATATAATAGTGGATTCAGCGGTGAATTCACAGAAGTTAGCTGATGGCTTTCCGAAAGATATTCAGATGCCTGAATGAGGGAAGCATTCGGGAGCCGTACCAGCTGAACCACTCCCCGTTTACAAGCATAATATTCGATCGGGGACACGCTTCACTCACCTCTTTGATATGTTTCTCTTTAAACGGATAGGGCTCACTGCTCAGCAGAATCAGTTGAGGTTTCTTTTGTGAAAGCTCGGTGAGGGAAGTTTTAGGATAGCGGGACTGACCGGAGTATACATTTTCAAATTTCCAGTGTGTTAGTACGGAATGGATGTAGGTATCATTGCCTACAGTCATCCATGGCTGACGCCAGATAAAATAAGCGGTTGAGAGTGGGGATTCGTCCGGTATATTCGACATTTCCTGCTGAATTTCAACGATTAACTCTTTTGCCCGGTTTTCTAATCCGCACAATTCCCCAATTTCATGAATGGTAAACAGGGCTTCTTCAATGGTATTGATATCGGTAATCTTTACATTAAATTCGTCTCTGAGCTGTTCAACATCCACTTTTCGGTTCTCTTCTCTGTTGGCAATAATCAGGTCCGGTTTGAGGTCCCGGATTTTATCGAGCCGTGGATTTTTTGTGCCTCCGATGATGGGTACAGTATCAACCAGAATATCGGGATGTTTGCAAAACCGGGTCCGGCCCACCACGCGGTCCCCAATCCCAAGATCGAACAGAAGTTCGGTAAGTGAGGGTACCAGCGAAACAATTCGTTGTGAAGCCATATCTCAATTTCTCAAAATGTACAGATGATTAAGATTATTAGATTGCCGATTGAAATGTAGTAAATTTATAACGGATTCTTATCCGGTTCAATCCCGAGGCTCATTGAGTGGAAACCTTTAGGAACTCAGCGTGATATTGATTTCAGTTTATCAAAAATTCTTCAGAATCTGTTCAGCCTGGCGCGTATAGCCGGCACCAAACAGGTTTACATGAACCAGCAGGGGATACAGATTGTAAACGGGAACGCGCTCTGAAAATTCCGCTTCGATCCGGGTTACCGACTGATATCCATCATAAAAATCAGCCGAAAACCCGCCGAACATTTTGCTGAAGGCCAGATCCATCTCAGGATGTCCGAAATAAACAGCAGGATCGATCAGGACCGCAGCCCCGTTTGAGTCAAAAAGATAATTACCGCCCCAGAGGTCGCCGTGGATGAGGGAGGGTTTTGCAGGAGGAAAAAGATCATCCAATTTGGAGGCCATGCGATCCCAGTGTTTCAGAATCCCGCTGTTCATCTTATTTGAATCGATGGCCATTTTAAGCTGAGGTGTGATTCGCTCTTCCGAAAAAAATGTCGTCCATTCGGTATGTCTCCGGTTAGTTTGCGGCAGGCTGCCAATGTAATTATCATGAGCCAGGCCGAATTGTTCGGAACGGGTTTGATGAAGTGCAGCCAGTTCTACCCCAAAGGCAAATGAATCACCGCCATGGCTTTCATCGATATATTCCATCAAAAGAAATCCCGGCCGGCCGGAAACAGGCATTTCAGCGGCGATTACCTCCGGAATACGAAGTCCGGTCCCGGCAGACTTTAGCAATTTCAGGCCATCAGCCTCCTTTTCAAAAAAGTTATCCGGTGCCGACCCGTTCCATTTTAAAAATAGATCACCCTCCGTTGAGGTCACTTTTACAGCCCGGTTAATACTGCCTCCCGAAACAGACCGGGTATTCCGGACAACAATATTTAGTTCATTTTTCAGGTAAGATGTGATTTTAGTCGGAAGCATGGGGATAGAATAAAAAGTAAAAGGCTGATATATTTAATTACGTATTTCCTCACAACCACTACAAAGGAGGGATCAACTTTTATCACGCGCAATGAAACACAATAGTCTACATTTAACAATCGATTTCAGGTTCTAACAGTTTCATTAAAAAATTACGGTATAAAATTTATGATCAGTCTTCTACCTGCTTTTCCAACTCATCCAGCAGGTTCTCACAGCTTCGCATGAGTACATCAAATACATTCTGAAACCCATCCATACCACCGTAATAGGGGTCAGGCACTTCATGATCACCGGGATTGGGATCGTATTCACGCATCAGTTTTACCTTGTCTGAAAACCGGTTTTGAGAATCGAGCTGTCTGATATTCTGCAGGTTTTCGTGATCCATAGCAAGGATCAGATCAAACTCCTCCAGGTCGGCCGTTTCAAACTTCCGGCCGCGGGAGTTTAGTTTCACACCGTGCTTTTCGGCGGTCTGCCGGCTTTTATTGTTGGCCGGTTCACCAATATGCCAGGCTGAGGTACCGGCCGAATCGATGTAGAAGTAAGGTTGCAGGCCCCGTTTGTTTACAAGATGCTGAAATATACCCTCCGCAGTCGGGCTGCGGCAGATATTACCCAGACAGACGAAGAGAATTTTAAAGGGGTTATCACGGGTGATGGGTGTTTGTTCGGACATTTTTTATGAGTTGTTTGAATTTCAGATCCTGCCGGGTAAAGATTGAGGGTTTTGGTGAGAGATTCAAGGCATAATGAACACAACATGCATTAAAGAATCATTCATTTGGTCCATATCAAGAAATGGATATTCAAAATCGAAAATCGGACTTCGCTACGCGATTTTGTTCTAG
>JBBDMD010000040.1:0-1367 GCA_040878515.1 Balneolaceae bacterium
GTTTCAATGTCGGCCCGGAGGGCAAAAAAGGTCTAACGACTTTTTTGGGATAATTTATTCTGAAAAAAACTATGCGGGCTGTAGTTCAATATTTGCGTTGGCAAGAACCGGATTTTTCACTTTTTCATCTACTTCAATCACGCCGTCCCGCAATCGGATGATACGCCGGGCATGCTCTGCGATATCATTTTCGTGGGTTACAACAATGATGGTGTTTCCTGCCCGGTAGAGCTCTTCAAACAGAATCATAATTTCTTCACCGGTTTTCGTATCCAGGTTACCGGTGGGTTCATCTGCCAGCATTATGGAGGGGTCGTTAACCAAAGCTCTTGCAATTGCAACGCGCTGGCGCTGTCCGCCTGATAACTCATTGGGCTTGTGACCCAATCGATCACCCAGACCTACTTTATTTAATGTTTCCGTCGCTTTCTGTTTTCGATCTGCACTTTTAACACCCGCATAAATAAGGGGAAGTTCAACATTACGCAGGCAGTCGGTTCTCGGCAACAAATTAAAGGTTTGAAATACAAACCCGATTTCTCTGTTCCGGACCTGTGCAAGTTCAGAATCATCCAGTTCACTCACAAGATTTCCATTTAATATATATTCCCCGGATGAGGGCGTATCCAGACAGCCGATCATGTTCATCAGTGTAGATTTTCCGGAGCCTGAGGGTCCCATAATGGCTATATATTCATTCTCCTCAACTTCAAATGATACACCGTCCAGTGCACGCACTTCAGTCTTTCCCATTTGATAAACTCGTGTCAAATCCTGTATTTGAATGATCTTTTTACCCATAATTAGCTTCCTCCGCGATCAGCAACTGCATTATTCTTTTCTGTTTTTAAGGGATCACCATCCGATAATTCCCGTGATAAAATTCTATAGCTGTCGGTAACAACTTCATCACCCGCATCCAGACCACTTAAAACCTGAATGTATGAGTTGTCACTAATCCCCGTTTCAACCTGATCCCGTTTTGCCACTCCATTCTCATTTACAAATACAACCCGGCGAAAATCCTCATTTGTACCTGTTGTATTCCCACTGCTGTCAGTGTCTTCAGAATTTTCCGATTCTGTAGTGTCAGACTGTGCCGGAGTATTAACTTTAGCAAAATCCCAAACGGTTACAGCCTGTATAGGAATTGAAACAACATCCACAACTGTATTTGTGAGTATATCCACGGTTGCGGACATTCCGGGTTTAAAATTTAGAATAAACTCCCTGTCCGGCGATTCATTAACCTGCATCGCTACCATTTCATCCCCGGATTGTTCCAGGTTATGCGGAGTCATTATTCTGATTTTTACCATGTAATTGGTGACCTGTTCGGCAGAACCCTGCCCGGTAATTTCAGCAGA
>JBBDMD010000041.1:0-1366 GCA_040878515.1 Balneolaceae bacterium
GGATATCGTTTAAAAATATAAGACCTGTTATTATATGTAAACTTCATGGGTTTTGATTCTGAAAAAAAGATGATTTACTCTTCGGGTGGAATTTGAAAGGAAGTTACGGCTATAAAATCAGATCACTAAGCTATTATTTAAATCAAATAAGAGTTTCTCAGGGTTTGCAACCAAGTTCATCATACCGTTTTCTAACTGTCTGAACATCTTCCCAAACAGGCCTTTTCCATTTCGCGTTTCGAAGGAGCGCAGCGGGATGGTAGGTTACCGTTAATTCTGTATTGTGAAAGGGATAAAATTTCCCCCGCAGATTTTTGAGTGCTTCATCACGGTTCAGTAGTGTGGTACCGGACACTTTACCCAGGCAGAGAATAATTTTAGGCTGAATGAGTTCAATCTGCCGAAGCAGGTATGGAAGGCTGCGTTCCCGTTCATCCGGGTCAGGATTTCTGTTACCGGGCGGACGATGTTTCAGAATATTGGCGATATAGATATCATCGCGGGTAAAGTTGATCGCTGCAAGTATTTTGTTCAATAACTGACCGGCTGCTCCTACAAACGGTTCACCCTGGATATCTTCTTGTTCCCCGGGGGCTTCACCAATCAACATCAGGTCGGCCCTGGGGTTTCCAACACCAAAAACAAGATTAGTTCCTTCAAGGTCGGTTTTCAATTCTTCAGCTTTTTCGCAAAAACTCCGAAGCTCTTCAATGGATTTACAAGCCTGTAACTGATCATTTAGCGACATTTCCGGATTTGGAATGTTCTCTTCAGAACTACTGTCTTTTTTCTGACTCTCTTCACCTGGTTGCGGGTCCCTGATCACCTCTGAGAGGCTTTCATTCAGTTCTTTAGTAATGGATGCAGAGAAAGGCCCGTAGATTTCCTGTTCATTTTTTATGAATTCGATAATATCATCTATAGAAATACCTTGATCTTCATTCATAACTTAAAGATATGTGTCTTTTATTTTTTTAAAAATAGGAATAACAAAAACTGTAACAAAGCGGATCAGACGGATGCCTGTTCTGCAGTAAATCCGGTTTATGACATGATCCCAAAATTGTCATTGACAATGACAATGTTGCCCGGAGGGAAAAAAGGTCTAACGACTTTTTTGGGATGATATTTCCCGGGAATTACCATGTCTTCCAGTTGTTGATACTATTCTTTACGAGGCAGTTTTTCATCCAGCATGGCTGTATGATATACAAAAGTGGCTACGATAACGGCTGTTCTCTGCAGGTCTTGCTCAACAAGCCGCTCATAATAGTCCATATTTGAATGGTGAGTCATCGTGGAGTATTCAATGGGATCTTGTATAAACTGAAAACCGGGCAGCCCAACTCTGTCGAATGCTATATGA
>JBBDMD010000042.1:0-1363 GCA_040878515.1 Balneolaceae bacterium
CACCATCAGCGTATTGGTGGTTATGGCCTCCAGAATACGATAATTCCACTTTTCTCCCCGGTTTTCACCGTTTTCAGGAGCTTCAACAACCGTTAGCTCACATTTATTCTCGTCACAAAATCTGCGCCAGGAGTACACATTACTTGGAAACTGTTCACCTGCAATTATAATCTTCCGGCCTGCTGATACCGGCAGATTCTTAGCTACGGTTGCCATCCCATACGACACAGAAGGCAGGATTGCTACATCTTCAGGTTTGCTAGCATTCACCACATGAGCAAAAAGTTTACGAAGACGGTTGCTGTCGTTAAAAAAATGATCCGGTGTAATGGTCCAGGGTTCTCTTTTTTTTATCACTCCGGTGATGCCTGCTTTTTCCACATTCCGAAGGTTTGGCGACATATATGCGCAGTTCAGATAATGAACATCTTCGGGTAATTCAAACAGGTGTTTTTGACAGTTCATTAAAATAGTCCAAGTTGTTCATTTTGTTGCTCAGCAGGCCATGCAGGCATAGGCTCCAGGTCAATGAGTTTTGAAAGCTCTTTGTGAAAATATCGGCTCAAATTGGGTGCATTAAACGTATCGGGTGCATGCACAAAAAAGTAAGGATGTTTGCCACCTCGAATCCAGTTGGCCACAATAATGGCCCACTCCTTCAGATAGGTTTCATTGTTCAATATATCATTCGCACCTACATAACGGATAAACGGGTGATTACCGGTTGTGTCGAACCGGACGGGTGTCTGTGGCTTTTTCTTCTGAGCCTCTTTTACCGTTGGATCGTTACTTTTCAGCGCATGCAGGCGCCGGGTATCAAACACGACCCTGTCAATGCCGTAGCTTTTCAGTAAATCCGTCAAATGATGCTCCTTTCTGCCTTTGTCAAAATAATCCTGATGCCGTACCTCTACGGCATAGTGGTAGTGGGCCGGAAGAATTTCAACCAGGTGTTCCAGTTTTCCCATTTCACTATACGAAAATTGCGAACTTAGCTGAATATGAAACGGGCCAAGCTTTGAACGGATACCGGAAAACAGGTCCAGAAATTCAAGCACTTCATCATCCACATCTTTTAGCCTTTTATAGTGGGTGATACCCTGAGGAAATTTAAAACAGAACTTAAAATCTTTGGAGACCTGATCTCCCCATATTTTTACAGTCTTTTCTGAGGGTACCCGGTAAAACGTGGTATTTCCTTCCACCGAATTAAAAACCCGGGCATACTGCTTCAAAAAGTCGGCCGGTTTGGCATCTTTGGTATAAAAAGATCCTGCCCACTCTTTGAGCCCCCACTGTGTTGTGCCGATATGGTATTTTTTGATAGACATGGCCTTTCTTTCACAAGAAACAAAATTCTTCT
>JBBDMD010000043.1:0-1350 GCA_040878515.1 Balneolaceae bacterium
ATCAGCACCCGGCCAATTTTCAGAATCGGAAACTCCTTCTGCTCGCGCCATGGGAACTTTTGCTGAGTCCAGTTATCCGGATACAGTGCTTACAAGGATCAGAACGAGCAAATACGAAATGGAGTTATCAAACGTCGGCGCGGGTCCGGTAAGATATACACTTCAGAATCACAAAAATTGGGACAATACGCTTGTTCAGATGATTCAGGACACACTTCGTTCCGCCTATTCACTCGGTTTTTTGTCCGCTCAAAATTACAATATTGAAACAAATGAGCTGGTTTTCGAGCCCCTTTTTGAACCGGGTGATTTTGAATTATCTGATAACGAAAATTTATCACTCTCCTTTCAACTGGAAATGAGTCAGGAATCGAGTATCATCTTTACGTACACCTTTTACAGTGATCAGTATTCCTACGATTTGGAGATTCAGTTAGTTGATATGGAGTCTTATATCAGTGGCACCAATGTAGAGTTCGGCTGGACCTCTGCGCTTAACTTTACCGAACTTGATATTTCTCAGGACGCCTTAAACACAGAAGCATTTGTCTATTTGGGCGGAGGCACAGAGAAACTAAATCTTACTGAAGCAGGTGAGGCTGAGCAGAGATATAATGGTACTATTGATTGGGTGATGACAAAAACCCGATTTTTTGGCCAGTATATAAAACCGGTTACACATTCAAATGCTGCAACTCTGACGGGTCAGATTATCGGTGAACCCGGTCAGCCGGAATCCATTCACAAATATCAAGCGTTTGTTCAATCCAATTTTGGTCAGCATCCAACGCTTACTTATGAACTCTATTCAGGTCCGCTACGCTACTATGACTTGAAAGAGTTTGATGAAACTGCATATGATGTAATAGAGATCGGTTATGCGTTAATTCGTTGGTTTGCCGATCCTTTGGTTAAATATTTGGTGATTCCGTTTTTTACATTCGGAAGTATATTTATCTCAAACTATGGGATATTAATCATCTTGTTTGGTGTTATCATCAAACTGGTACTCTATCCTCTCACGCAAAAAAGCTTCAAGAGTATGGCTGCAATGAAGGAGTTACAGCCTCAAATGAAAGAACTGCAAGAGAAGTACAAGGATGATCCACAGAAGCAGCAGAAAGAGACCATTGCACTTTATAAAAAAATGAAAGTGAATCCGTTGGGTGGCTGTCTGCCCATGCTTCTTCAGTTTCCGATACTGATTACTCTGTTCTTTTTCTTTCAGAACTCAATGATTATTAGGCAACAGTCTTTTCTATGGGCAAATGATTTATCTGCACCGGATTACATTTTGAGTCTTCCATTTACAATTCCGGTAATTGGTGATCAGATTGCAGGATTTGTTTT
>JBBDMD010000044.1:0-1348 GCA_040878515.1 Balneolaceae bacterium
TTGCTGCCTCTTCCATGTTGAGGGAGTATCGGCAAAGCAGTGCAGCGGATGATACAGCCGCGATGGGATTGGCAATACCCTGGCCCGCAATATCCGGAGCTGAACCGTGAACCGGTTCGTAAAGTCCGTTACCATCTCCGATACTGGCTGAGGGAAGCATACCGATGGACCCTGTGAGCATAGCGGCCTCATCACTTAAAATATCCCCGAAGAGGTTTCCGGTTACCATCACATCAAACTGCCTGGGGTTCCGGACCAGCTGCATGGCACAATTATCCACCAACATGTGGCTTAATTCAACATCAGGATACTCATCTGCAATTTCAATCACCGATTTCCGCCACATTCTTGAGCTTTCCAGAACATTGGCTTTGTCAACAGAACAGACCTTTTTTGACCGGAGCCGGGCAGCCTCAAAGGCTTTCCTGGCCACCCGCTGTACTTCCGAACGGCTGTACTTCATGGTGTCTACCGAGAACGGATCACCGTTCTCTTCCGAAGTATACCGGGGTTCCCCAAAATAGATACCGCCCGTCAGTTCCCTGACAATCAGGATATCGGTGCCAGATATCACTTCTTCCTTCAGGGTTGAGGATCCGGTAAGGGATGGATATACCCGGACAGGCCGGATGTTGGCATATACCCCCAGCTCTTTCCGGAGTTTTAATAATGCAGCTTCCGGGCGCTTGCCTGTGGGGAGGTCATCCCACTTTTGCCCGCCGACAGCGCCCAGAAGCACAAAATTGTGTTTTTTACAAAGTTCAAGAGTCTCACTGGTAACAGGTTCGCCATGGTTGTCGTAACTGATACCGCCGAAATCCTGCTCGATGGCTTCAATTTCCAAATCATATGAACGGCATGCAGCTTTAAGTACATTAAGGGCTACTTCTGTTACTTCCGGTCCGATACCATCGCCGGGTAGTACAACAATCGTTTTCTTTGTCATTTAAGTTTTAATTTCTGTCTGATTTTATATTTACACAACACACTTTTTCAATTTCCGCTTTCTGAATCAGGCACAGTATTTACTGCTTCTGAGCCACCATACCGGTCTGGCGTGCGTACTCAAAAATGCCACCGGCGTGAACAATATCCGCCACGCTCCCGAGGGGCTTGATTTTATAAGTTTTCTTCTGTGTACTATTTATTAATTCGTGTTTTTCGGGATCAATTTCCAGCTCATCGCCCGTATGCACTTCCCCGCTAAGGTCTTCTACGCTTTCATAAGGGATTAAAAATCCCCCATCCACTGAATTCCGGTAAAAAATCCGGGCATATGAAGGAGAGATAATCGCTTTGATTCCTGCTATTTGTAAACAGGCCGGGGCATGTTCACGGGATGAACCGC
>JBBDMD010000045.1:0-1348 GCA_040878515.1 Balneolaceae bacterium
ATATTCTAAACCGTTTTTTTTTGCATGATTTTCAAGAGCTTCAAAATCCGGGACAATCAGAGCTGCCATATAGCTTTTTTTCTCCCCTACAACTACAAGTTCATCAATCCAGGGACTGGTTTTAAACATATCTTCGATCGGGCCCGGATAAATATTTTTACCGCCTGCATTTACAATCATGTGCTTTATACGGTCAGTAATTTTTAGCAGCCCATTATTAAATTGCCCTATATCTCCGGTATGCAGCCAACCATCCTCATCAATCATCTCCCTGGTTGCTTCTTCATTTTTCCAGTATCCCTTCATTGTATTTGGTCCCATATTCAAAATCTCACCTTCCTCAGATGAGACATCAGTTGGATAGTCTTCGCCGCTTACACTGGCTACTATTTTATTATCCTCCAGGCGTTGGATTCCCACGGTAACACCGTTTATTACTTTGCCAACCGTTCCAATTTCTTCTTCTCCATATCGATTACAGCTCATAACCGGTGAAGTTTCGGTGAGTCCGTATCCTTCCAAAATATTGAGCCCGGCCGACATAAAAAAGGTGCCGATTTCCGGTGGAAGGGCTGCCCCACCGGATACAAAAAACCGGATTTTACCACCGGTTCGCTGCTTCAGTTTGTTAAAAACAAGTTTATCTGCCAGAGATTTTTGCAAACTGACCAGCCCTCTTTCTCCCTTCCAGTACCTTTTGCCTACACTTAAGGCCCAGGAAAAAATGGATTGCTGAATCGCACTGCCCTCTTTAACACTTTTATTCACAAGATTATAGATTTTTTCAAATAACCTGGGTACACTCACAACGATGGTTGGGGTCATCTCAATCATGTTTTTTGCTACAGTATCCACGCTTTCTGCAAAATAAATTTCAGCTCCGCCGGCCATCATGGCATAATATCCGCCGGTGCGCTCAAAGGAGTGACAAAGCGGTAAAAAAGAGAGGCAGCGATCCTGATCACTGATATCGATAGCTTCGTGCGCAGATTTCACATTGCTCACAATATTTCGGTGGGTGAGCATGGCACCTTTTGGATGGCCCGTGGTACCCGATGTATAAATCAGGGTAGAAATATCTTCAGGTTTAATGCCTTTTGAGCGTTTTTTCAGCAATTCTTCCTGTTTTGTTTCTGCCTTGCTGCCGGCCGTACAGACTGTATCGAACAGCAGTACGAATTCTTTTTCTATGTATTCTTTTACCCGGGGTTCATCAAAAGCAATCACCTGTTTTATATCCGGACAGTTATCAAATATTTCAATCGCTTTTTTAAGCTGAATGCCCGTTGAAACAAAAAATAGTTTTGCTTCGGAATCTTTCAGTATATATAGGCATTGTGACGGTGGC
>JBBDMD010000046.1:0-1342 GCA_040878515.1 Balneolaceae bacterium
GATCATACCCTGTGAACCTGAACCGGATCATACCGGCGTAGGGAAACCGATCTGCAAAGCAAACAGTTAACACTAACTGCACGTTTTGTCCCCCTCCTTCAATATAATTTCTAATTGATGGAGGCATCATGTTAAAACAATACTCACTTCTTATTTTACTGCTGCTCTTCGCAGCCTCAGTACCCGCCGCTTTTTCTCAAAACATTCAGGGACGTGTAATTGATCAGGAAACTGAAGAACCTCTCAGAGGTGCCACAATTCTGGAAACAGGTACGGAGAATGGAACATCCACCGACGCAGATGGCCGGTTCTCACTCGTGCTTCAATCCGGTTCAGAGCAAATTACCGTTCGATATGTAGGATATCAAACAGTTACCCTCTCAATAAATACTTTAGATAAACCATTAACCATTGCACTCGAACCCGGAGTTATGATGTCGGGTGAAGTATTTGTGAGGGCACTTCGTGTGGACGATTCTACACCTGTGGCTTACAGCAACGTTGACCGCAGTGAAATTGAGAAAAGAAATCTCGGCCAGGATATACCCTTTCTTGTCAATTCAATGCCTTCTGTGGTTTCCACATCCGATGCGGGTGCGGGAATCGGATATACGGGTATCCGTATCAGAGGTGTTGATCCGGGACGAATCAATGTTACCATCAACGGAATACCTCTCAATGATTCCGAATCGCACGGAGTATTCTGGGTGAACCTGCCAGATCTTGCTTCGTCCACACAAAATATACAGATACAGCGTGGTGTGGGAACGTCTACACAGGGTGCCGGAGCTTTTGGCGGTTCCATGAACCTTCAGACAGCCATAATGAACCCGGATTCGTACGGTGAAATCAACACCGGAATGGGTTCATTCGGAACTCAAAAATACAATGTAAAATTAGGAACCGGAATTATGGATAACGGATGGCAGTTTGAAGGCCGGCTCTCCAAAATTGAATCGAACGGTTACATTGACCGGGCACGTTCAGACTTAAAATCATTTTATCTTTCCGGATCCTGACACGGAGACAGAAGCCTGTTGAAAGCCGATGTTTTCTCAGGCCAGGAGGAGACGTACCAGGCCTGGAATGGTGTGCCTGAACCAATTCTGGAAAACGATCCTGATGAGCTCGACCGTTACATCAATACTCTCTTTTTGGATAGTGAACTGGCCCAGCATCTGCGGAGTAATCTTGGCAACCGCAGGTTCAATGAATACACATATGATGACCAGGTGGATAATTACCAGCAGGACCACTATCAGCTGCACTATTCCTACCGGTTAACAGATTACTGGACCGCCAACACCTCTCTTCACTATACATACGGACGCGGATATTTTGA
>JBBDMD010000047.1:0-7221 GCA_040878515.1 Balneolaceae bacterium
CAGTCCCTCTCCCGGTTTGTCTATCGCCTGGTTATGCAGTGCATTTACATTGCAGATATCTGTCTCGAGAATGGCCTCCAGTTTCGACTCTTTCTTGATTACAATTCGTTTCTTTGGAAAAATGGACGAAATCTGAGGCTGTTCAGTATAAAATCCGCTGATATCCTGGTGCAGGGTTCCCTTAAAGTGTACATTCATCAGCTGCATGCCCCTGCAGATGCCTAATACCGGCTTGCCTTCAGCAAGTGCCTCACGTAAAAGACTCAGTTCCAGCTTATCCCTGTCGGTGTCGATCGATGCTGTTTTGGTATGCTGAAAATACCTCGCCAGCCAATAGACAGGAAAAAACAAGATCGACAAAATCCATTCAAAAACAGTACGGTTATTTTTTACCAGAACTGAGCGTTCAACCCGCTCCTGGCCATATTTTAACGGTTCGATATCCGCGCCTCCGCCTATAATCAGACCGTCTGTTTCCGACATACTGCGTGGCTTCTGAACAGTAATACGACAGGGTTTTCCACCCGCCAGTAAAACGGAGAGGGCTGTAAAAAGCCAGGCGCCGGTTCCGCCCTCTTCAGGCCCTGTAATTCCGATAACCGGCCTGTTACGAAACATTGTTCATCCAGCGGTCCATCAGTTTAATCCATTTTGATTCGAACCGAACCATCGTATCTTTTTTCATTTTTAAATAGGCTTTTGAATATTGTTCAAGTGATTTAACATCATCTGCAAGAATCTCGACCAGTACCCAGCGGTTCCAGTCATCGGCTATCGACCAATTTTCATCCTCAATTGAGCAATTCGGCAGCCTGTAGTGGTAGGCCGGGCGGCCGGATGTCAGGCTCTCCTCCATGTGCTTTTGGGTATGTTCTTTATCTAAATGCATAAATACCGGAAGCATATCCAGCGGACGGTTCCTGGAGTTGCCAAAACGAAAATAATCGGTGATCAGCTTCTTCAGGTCCGGTTTGTATGTACTGCTTAAAATCAGCTGAAGGTAATCCTCTTTATACTCTTTAATGTAGGGCGTCATCCGGCGGCTGATGTCAATCCCGGCATCTTTACGGATCCATGGATCCAGCAGAACGTATGCTTTCAGATGGTCTAACAGGCTTTTAGCAGAGTGTTCGGGTATCTCCGGGTTGATGTGCATTCCAAATGCATAAAATACTGAACTCCCCGTACCTTTGGCCTTCAGGCTTCTGAGTTCTTTAATCAGGCTGTTCAGCTTTTGCATCTCAAAGAGTGGAATCGGAGGGGTAATGATCTCAAAGGGAACCACTGAGGATGCCAGGTCTTTGAGTGCACCTTCAATCGACTGGATATTTTTCAGCGACGAAAGATCAATGCCCAGCGACTTCAGAATGTTTTCATACTTTTTTTCGCGGAGCAGCTGCGCATCCAGTTCCAGGGCAAATGTACCGAAATCACTGTCTTTAATGCTGTACTCATAAGTGCTTACCCGGTGTATGGTACCGCCATACAGGTTTTTCACCAGCTTTGCAGCCTCAGACATTTCCAGCCCGGTAAACTCAAACTCGTATCCTGCTTTACGCTCTTTGCCATCAGCGTTTTGGGGCCTGGGCGGTATTTTAAATTCCATATATAATCAACTGATTCGGTTTCCGGATATCGGTTGTTTTGGCTCTATTCTATTCGAAGCCGAAGCGGAAACTTCTCCGTGTTATCCGGTTTTTCCCGGAGGAATAGTAGTGAAAACAAATCTCCGGCCCTCCAGGTTTCCACAAATTCATCATATGTTTTGGAACCCGGGTTCCCGCTCTGCCCGCCCGGGTATACTCCGTACCCTCTGACCTCCCCGGCGTCCAGTTCTACAATCATTCTCCAGGAAGGGCCGGTATTGCCGCGGATTGCGTTCACAGATTCTATCCCGCCATCCGTAAAAAGATTTTGAATGCCAAGGCCGGGTATCTGTGCCAGATGATTTAAATGAGTGTTGTTTACATATCCCCATTTCCACAAATCCCCCATTTCACCAAACCTGCTCTCCATAATTTCAAAAAGATTTTTAAATGAACTTTCCGCCAAATCTTCCAGTGTTTCATTTTCCTCCGTATGAATATTATCAAACCACGGTGCACCCGGCTCAAGCATAATCATGTCGAGGGTGCGATCGCGGGGCGGCCTTTGCATTGGATAGCTGTTCTCATATTCATCATCCCAAATTTCGCTGTAAAATCCCCGCCACCAATAGTAAAATATAGACGGTTCAATCTCATCTCCACTGTTTACATAATCCCATTGCCCGAGATTCTCCAGGACTTCCAATTCACGATCTGTTAACTCCTTGTTCTCCATTGCCCGCAGAAGCACCGGCAGCAGATTTTTGGCATGATAGCTGTACGAGTCGTTCTGCAGTTCTCTAAAATCATCAACAGTAATATTCTCCATCTCTTTCAGCCGGTCATTTATTCTTCTGCTGCGCTCGTAGGGTGCAAAACTCTCCCCCAGATAATAGGGATAGCCCGGATCGGCGGGAAACTGGTTAGCCGCAGCCAGATAACCCTGCTCCGGATTCAGCGACGCCGGATTCTGTTCGTAGGGGATAAACCCCTGCCAGTCGTAAAGTGGATCGGATCCATCGCCGACAGTACGGCCCTGGTATTCCCATTTAAGGGGTAATTTACCGGCTGTTTGCATTGCAATGTTTCCCTCTGTATCTGCATAATTCATGTTCTGGGCGGGCGCCTGAAAATATCTGAAGGTCTCTTTGAAATCGTCCACATTTTTGGCCCTGTTCAGCAGGTAAAATGCCAGCAGTTCATTGGATGCATCGTGAGCAATCCAGCGCAGTGCATGATCGCGCTGAAGTGTGCTGTTGGTCGGCGTGGCACTGCCGGAAACCGAAACCGGCCCGTGATGAGTGTACAGAACCGTATCTCTGAGTGATTCGCTGCCCTTTATATGAATAATCTCTTCCCTGGCAGTTACAGGCACCCATTTGCCATCATATCGGTAATATGTTCGATTTTCATCCTGAAATTCAATTTCGTACCAGTCCATAACATCTGCCGCTGTATTGGTTGATCCCCATGCCGAATATTCATTGAATCCCACAATCACTGCCGGAGCACCCATCAGAGCAACACCATATACATTAGAATCAGGTGTTTTAAGCTGGATTTCGTACCAGATTGACGGGGCGTTCATTGCCAGGTGCATATCATTTGATAGAACCGGATAACCACCCGCTGTTTTGGTTCCGTCCACTACCCAGTTGTTGCTTCCATTCTGGCGATCGGGCTGATAGTGCTGAATCTCCTGTGTGAATGAGGGGTGATAAAGTGAATCCGGAGCTTCTGTTTCAAGAGGATCAAATGACCACTCGGTTTCTGCAGGAATAACCGGCACCTGCAATTCCGGGCGTTTGCTCAGGTATTCGTCCACAAACTCTTCGCCCAGCCGTGCCATTGCATTGCTGGTCTGAACGTCATCGGAACGGCCGGCCAGCATTTGGGTCATATACTTAAGCAGAAGAGCCGTTTTAACGGGTTTCCATTCAGAGGGTGCCACATTCAGAATTTTATATTCCAAGGGGTAATTTTTGTATTGCAGTGTATTGATATATGTATTTACACCCTCTGTAAAAGAATCAATCACCGGCCTGATCGTATCATTGGCAAGCATCATCTCAACTGCTTTTTCAGCTCCGTAAACCATTCCCAGGCGCCGCTGGCCGCGGTCATACTCAACCAGGCCTTCACCAAGCCACTCCGCAAGATGTCCGCCTGCAGCCCGTGTTTGAAGCTCCATCTGGAAAAGCCGGTCTTTTGCAGTTACGTACCCCTGAGCAAAGTAAAGATCCCGGTCATTCTGAGCAAAAATATGCGGCACCCTGCGTTCATCATAGTAAACATCAACAGGTTCAAGAACTTCCCCTGGATTAATCTGCAGTTCACCGAATTCAGGGGCTGTCTCTGCATTGGCCCAAAAGCCACTGAATGGGTTAAAAAAGGGGCCCGGATGCGGGAGAGGGCCGTAAGATACCGCCATTGCAAAAATCAATAGAAGTGTGGCCGCCAGCGAAAGAAGGAAAGAACCGGTTTTAGACATTTTGGCTGATTTATTTTGAACCTTTCAAGATTACAAAAAGCCTGTCACAAAAAAAATTCACATCAAATGAATGATTTCCGGAGAAATAGTATCACATTACAGAATCAAAATTTGACAAAACTGTTACAATGCTGTGCTTGCTTTGATAAACTTTCAGGTTATGTTTTTAGTGCTTTAAACATAGAAAGTAATTCATTGCAGCTATTGCTGATTGATGAATGTATTGATGTACAATTTCCCAACACACCAAAAGGGCCGGGTGTAGAAGCCCGGTTCTTTTATTTTATTGCCTGATCCGCATTTTTCACCAAAATAGTGGTGAGAAATGCTGACTAAAACGATAATACCAAGCCATTTTTGAGCTCATATGTAAGTTTCGGCACATCTATGATTGGGTCTACATCAAAGGTTGTTACAAAACTAACCCGAAAAGTCAGCCGTTCACTGATTGGCAGATTCAGCTGGTTCTCGGATGTTACCCTGGGCTGGAAAAAGCGGTCCGGCCTTGCCTGGTAGTAACCGATTACTAATAGTGAAACCCCGGATCTCAGCTCTCCCCGCAGCACAATATTACTGGTACTTTTGATGAACTGATTGGTTACGGTTTGATTATTTTCCAGTCCCCACTCTTCTGTTTCGCTCATCAAGCCGGTAAAGAAATGCCCGGTTAATTTTGGCCTGGAAAGAAATGAATATTTGATTCCCGCACCGGCCAGTGCCCTGTTTTGAAGGCCGTAATTGTCATTATACTGGTACTGAAGAAAGAGCTCGGGGGAGAAAGTTTTCTTTCTTAAAAAAGTAGTGCGGAAATGGACATAACCGTTGCTGATCAATGAATTCCCATCCACATTTACCAGCTCCAGGCTGCTCAGCAACAGGTAACTGTGGTTGTCTGAAAAGTAGGCGGCGTTGGCTTCATTTCCCAGTTTTATGATCCGCTCGTTGAATTTATTTATAGAAAAGTCAACGGCCACTTCACCCGTCCACCCGGTGGAATCGGAATCACTTCGCACCTTTTCGACATTTAATACCTGTGCACTTAATAAGGAAGGGATCAAAAGCAGAAAAACTGTAATTAATAAACGCATGTTTTAGCGGGGTCAGAAATGGGTTATATGGGATTTGAAGTCAGGGGGCTAAATTTACCACAACATCATCTTCATACAAAACACACTTCCGCCGCTTTTGATAAATTCGTAAGTGCTGAACTCATGTACATAAAAGCCGGCATCGCGAAGCTTCTGATTTACATCCGTACAACCCTGCTGGATAAATACATTTTTGCCATCGGGGCAGGCAGCATTTACTGCAAAAAGTTTTTTAGCTTCATACGGAGTAGCCTGAATGACGTTTTTAAACAGCTTGTGAATCATTTCCAGTCCTGCATCAGTAAAGGCGTCAGGATAAATAAGCACATGATTTTCATTTAAAATACACAGGCAGGTGTCGAGGTGATAAAAGAAATCATCTATCAGTTCCAGGGCAATCACCGGGGCATCTGTTGCTTCTGAAATCTGTTCGTAAGCATTCAAGGAAGATCGGAAACCGTAACCTCCCCATAAAAGCCGGCGTTTAAAATGCCATAAAGCATCACCCATACCTTCAAAATCTGATACTGTTGCGGGATCGGGATGGATCGCTTCGTAACCATTTTTTTTGTACCACTCTTCAATAAAAGGTACTTCACCTTTGCGCTGATCCGTATGCATGATACCCATCACAACTTTCTTATTCCCATTCTTATCCACAAATGGCAGGCTTTGATTGGCGCAAAATACCATATCGGGAAGGCCTTCCTGTCCGTCCATGATGTGTACCTTATATCCAAGTTCTTCGTAGCCGTCAACCAGGTGTTCCCATTCATTTAAAGCCTGCATTTTATCAACCTGGCCAATAAATCCTTTCATATGCGGGTTGATCACATATTCCACATCAAAATGTGTAGGCTTAACCATGAATACCCGGCCGGGCGCCGGCATGGATGGAAGATCGGAAATCGAAAAATCAATTTGATCAGCTTTAGTAACTACTTTTTTCATGTCTGATGGTTGTTAAATTCCTGATAATTTTCCTTAGCCGGTTATCTACACTCTTTGAAACGGGTAACAGAATTGGGCAAAGAATATAAGGGTAAAAAAATTGTAATGATGTACCAAACCTTTCGTTTGTTAAAAATCATCGTTGTCCGTTTAATCCGAAACCGGTAGGTTCTGCTATGTTATTAAATCCGGAACTGTTAACTCAACTTGCTCCCCTCGAGCTTAAAGCCCGAAATATTGTTGAAGGGTTTATATCGGGGCTCCACCGAAGTCCGTTTCACGGTTTCAGTGTGGAATTTGCAGAACACAAACCCTATAACCAGGGCGATGATTTTAAGCATATAGACTGGAAAGTGTATGCAAAAACTGAGCGTTTTTATGTGAAGCGCTACGAAGCTGAAACCAACTTGCGGGCACACGTAATTCTGGATATCAGCAGTTCGATGTATTTTAAGCACTTTGCTGAGTGGAGCAAGCTGCGATATTCCATCCATTTTGCCGCCGCTTTAATGCACATGATGTATCGTCAGCGAGATGCCTGCGGGCTTGCATTTTTTGATAAAAAAATCCGAAATGAATTTCCGGCAAAATCGTCTTACAGCCATTTAAGGCTGCTGTTTAGTGAGCTTGAGAAAAAACTGGAAGAAGAAAAGAAAGGATCTGAAGAAAAAAGGGTCTCGGCTTCGGCAGATGCACTGCACCGGCTGGCGGAAAACCTGAAAAGACGCAGCCTTGTGATTATCCTGACGGATCTGTTTGAAAATATTGACGACCAGGATGCACTAATCTCAGCCCTGCGCCATTTGCGGCATCAGCAGCATGAGGTACTGTTATTTAACGTATTGGAACACAAAAGCGAACGGGAACTGGATTTTCCGGAAGGGAAATTTATTTTTGAGGATATGGAAACCGGATCTGAATTGGAGGTAATTCCAGCCCAGGTAAAAGAGGAGTATCAAAAAAAAGTATTGGCATATACCAAAGAGTTTAAAATTGCCTGCAGCGAAGCCCGGATCGATTTTGAAGAGATTGATACGCAAAGCTCATTCGACCTGGCACTGCTTGCCTATCTGAATAAGCGTAAACGGCTTGCATAGTCGTGTGA
>JBBDMD010000048.1:0-1336 GCA_040878515.1 Balneolaceae bacterium
CATAAGGATTGATTCAATTGTTGTAAATATGTTCAGTTAAGAGGAGTTTTTTTTCAATATTTTAAACCCGACTCATCAGTTGACTGAATTAATTTAAAGAACAGATTAAGGCATTAAAACATGGTATTTCTCTTGATAGATTGAAGTGTTGGTTCATCAATGAATGTTGATAAAGAACAATGTGACGAACATGCACTAGAAATACCATGTTTCAATAAACCCTAAAAAGGAAGTTTTCGTTTTACGACTTCAGCCAATCGTCAAATTCATCTGCACTTTTGGTGTTTAGTACCCTTTCCGGGCTGAATTTTGCCTTCCGTGCAATCATAACTCCATAACGAATATCACCGATTCCTTCAACGGTATGCGCGTCCGGGTTGATGGATGTCATAAGGCCGGTCTCTTTAGCTTTATTGCCATATTTCCAGTCCAGATCCAGCCGCCGGGGATTAGCATTGATCTCGATTGCGGTATGGTGTTCAGCAGCCAGCTCTATCAATTTGTTGAGGTCCAGTTTGCTCTCTTCACGTTTCAGCAGCAGCCGTCCGGTTGGGTGGCCTAAAATTCGGGTTTGCGGGTTTAGAATAGCAGCTTCAAACCGGGCCATCATTTTCTCCAGGGACATTTCGAGTCCGCTGTGTATACTGGCAATGACAAAATCAAAACCTTCCAGGACTTCGTCAGGGTAATCGAGGGAGCCGTCACTTAAGATATCAGACTCGATTCCCTTAAAGATTTTGAACTGTTTTCCATCACTATTGTACTGTTCGTTAAGTTCTTCAATCTCTTCCCACTGCTTTTTCACTTCATCAATGGTGAGGCCTCCGGCATAGGCTGCAGATTTGGAGTGATCCGTAATGCCCAGGTATTCGTATCCCTGCTCCATAGAAGCTTCCGCCATCTGTTTGATAGAATACTTTCCGTCACTCCAGTTACTGTGGGCATGAACCACCCCTTTGATATCCGATTGCTGAACCAGAGACATCATTTCGTGTTCTGCATAGAATTCAAACTCCCCCCGGTCTTCGCGGTGCTCCGGCGGTATAAAATTAAGGCCCAGGTTTTTATAGATATCCCCTTCCGACTTTGTTTTAACCGGCTGATCAAAATCGGTCTCTTTTTCGCTGTTCAGTTTAAACAGGCCGTACTCATTCAGAGCCATGCCGCGCTCCCTGGCCCGCTGTCGGAGGACGATGTTGTGTTCCTTGCTTCCGGTGAAGTACATCAGAGCTGCGGGGTACTCTTCAGGTTTTACAATTCGTAAATCCACCTGACGGCCGCTTTCTGTACGTATGGAGCTTTTGGTATCACCGCGGCCCAGTACTTCCACCACCAG
>JBBDMD010000049.1:0-1317 GCA_040878515.1 Balneolaceae bacterium
ATGGGACTCAAAGTAATGGTTGAGTCCGGTGCAGGAGTAGCATCCAGTTATATGGATGCAACCTATGTAGAGGCCGGAGCGATCATTGAACCGGACAGAGCTGCGCTTTTGAAACAGTGTGATATCTTACTCTCAGTTCAAACACCGGAACAAGAAATTTTGGATCAGTTAAAGCCCGGAGCTGTCCTGATTGGTTTTTTGTGGCCTATTCAAAATGGGGAGCTTATAGAATATTTAAAGAAAAAAGAGATCTCTTCTTTGGCAATGGACACCATTCCCAGAATCAGCCGGGCGCAATCTATGGATGCACTCTCCTCAATGGCCAATATTGCCGGTTATAAGGCAGCCTTGCTTGGATCTAACAAACTGGATAAATATCTGCCGATGATGATGACCGCAGCCGGAACCATACCACCTGCTAAAATATTGGTTCTGGGCGCCGGAGTTGCCGGATTACAGGCAATAGCGACCTGTAAACGGTTGGGAGCTGTGGTAGAAGCTTTTGACATACGTCCTGTCGTCAAAGAACAAGTCGAAAGCCTGGGTGCTAAATTTGTTGAAGTACCCATTGAAGAGGAGACAACAGAATCAAAAGGTGGTTACGCCAAAGAGCTCTCTGATCGTAACAAGGAGAAGCAGAGAGAGGTCATCCATCAACACGTAAAAAAATCAGACATCGTTATTACAACAGCACAGATACCCGGCCGGCCGGCACCTTTGTTGGTAACTAAAGAGATGGTGGAGGATATGAGCCCGGGATCCGTTGTTGTAGACATTGCTGCGGAACAGGGTGGGAATTGCGAATTAACCAGGCCGGGTGAAGATATCGTACACCAGGGGGTGAATGTAATGGGGCCATTAAATATTCCAAGCAGTTTAGCTTTTCATGCAAGCAAACTCTATTCAAAAAACATGCTTTCTCTGATGGACCTGCTTATAGATGAAGGGAAACCGCTCTTTAATTTTGATGATGAAATTATTTTAAATGCTACCGTAACTCATAAAGGAGAACTGATTTCACCCTTTGTGAAAGATAACAGCTGAACTACACCAAAACTCTCTACATCCAAGCAAAAATTCCATTATGGAAGATCTTATTTTTAACCTGTTTATTTTTGTACTTGCCTCTTTTGTGGGGTTTGAATTGATCACAAAAGTACCGCCGACTCTGCATACCCCGCTAATGTCCGGTGCCAATGCGATTTCCGGTATTACATTGATCGGGGCACTCATCATTGCAGGGGGAACGGAAAGTGTTTATGCACAGTGGATCGGTTTTGCTGCCATTGTTTTTGCCACCATTAATGTTGTGGGCGG
>JBBDMD010000050.1:0-4088 GCA_040878515.1 Balneolaceae bacterium
CCAGTTTGGAACGACTCCATTTCAAGATAGGTTCTTCCCTGCCATAAAATTGATTGCTGCTTTTCATAGTTTGAACCAATCGTATAGAGCTCCTGGAATTTTTCGAGTGCCGAAAAATATTCACTTCTGTAGTAATAAGATTTACCAATCAGCAGTAATGCCCTCGATACATAATCAGATTCAGAATGATTGCGAAGAATGGACGCTCCTTTATCAATTGTATTACTGAATTCTTCCAGCCCGGCGTTTGTTGGCGGCAAATGTGCCCGAATTGGCCTCTCCGGGTTGATTTCAGGTACCTGGCCGGTATTTTTTTTCAACCCTTCTTCAAAATTATTCAGAGCGTTGTAATAGGTATTGTAATACGCTCTGAAATTCTGCCAGTTCTGTTTCAGCGGTGCAGCACAACCGACAAGAAGGAATGAAACAACTACTATTTGAATGAGTTTTTTCACATCAGATACAACGGAATTAATTAGAGCTGCGTATCTATGATTCGCTGATTGTACTTACTTTTATCATATTTGTTCGACCGCGTTTGGCAATTGGCATTCCGGTTGCTATAATAACACGGTCTCCGGCTGACACATGCCCATGTTCGAGAAGGTAGTCTTCCATTAATTTAACGCTCATATCCGTATCAAAAATCTCATCCAGCCGAACAGACTGAACGCCCCAGACAAGATTTAACTGCCTTCTGACTATTCTGCTTTCTGTAAAGGCAACAATCGGTACTTTCGGGCGAAATTTGGCAATTCGCCTGGCTGTATTTCCAGAGTGTGTTATAGTACTGATAACACGGGCTTCGATATGCTCTGCAATTGTAACACAGGAGTATGCCAAAGATTCAATGATCTGTTTCTCTTTCCAGTCTGGCTTCTTATAACTCAAATTATAGTAGATGCTTGATGCATTAGATTCAACAGATTTGATAATTTTTGCCATCGTCTGCACCGATTCGATCGGGTATTTACCGGCTGCGGTTTCGCCCGACAACATCACAGCATCCGTTCCATCCATAACGGCATTTGCAACATCGGAACTCTCCGCCCGCGTGGCCCTGGGATTAATAATCATTGAATCCAGCATCTGGGTAGCTGTTATTACGGGTTTTCCAAGAGCCCTGCACCGGTCAATAATCTTCTTTTGAACCAGCGGCACTTGTTCACTCGGTATTTCAATTCCCAAATCGCCTCGGGCAACCATAATGCCATCAGCTTCCTCAATAATATCGTCTATTACATCCACGGCCTCAGGTTTCTCAATTTTGGCAATTAGTGCAGCATTACTGCCCGCAGCCCGAATCCGTGAAATTACATCCTGTACATCCCTGGCCGATCGAACAAAAGACATAGCAACAAAATCAACCCCAACTTTTAAACCGAACTCGAGATCCCTGATATCTTTATCTGTAAGAGAAGACATGGAGATATTCACATCAGGCAGGTTCACACCTTTTCTTGATTTTAGCACTCCCCCCACTACCACTTTCGCAGTTAGTTCATCTCCTGATTTTTTGACTATCTTGAGTTCCAGCAGTCCGTCATCAATGAGAATTTGATTTCCTTCCTGTGCATCCCCGGAAAGGTATGGATAGTCTATTGGAATCAGTGAAGGGGTACCCTCAACATCTTCGGTGGTTAATTTTACCAGAGAATTCTCCTCAATACGCTGCTCCCCGTCTTTCATTTTTCCAACCCGGATCTTCGGCCCCTGTAAATCCATTAATACCGGCAAAGAATACTCGTTCTTTTTTGCTACCTGGCGAACGAAACCAATAGTTTTTTCATGATCCTCATGCGAACCATGGGAAAAATTTATTCTCACAACATTCATTCCGGCCCGGTAAAGTTGTTCTATTTTTTCTAATGTATTACTGCTGGGACCTAAAGTGCATACTATTTTTGTTCTGCGAGAACCACTTAACATAAAAATGTGATTGTAAATGAAAGATTTCTTAAATATATAATCAGAAGATAAACAATTATCACTCTTTATTTTTGTTTTAATATTACGGAAACACTTCTTTGTGATCTGTAATAGAGGAAAAATTAAACTATGACTACATGAAAGTACATAAACTATTCCATCCGGTATTATCAATTATTCTGCTTTTATTTCTATTAACCGGATGTGTACGTTCTGCAAATCCCGATATTGAAAGGGGGTCACTGTTTCAGTTTCAGGATGGTTTTCCTGAAGTAAGAACATCTTCTATCGGCCTGTTAAGCCCCGAGGATGATGCATTAATCAATGTGACAACCGATATTGTATTGGGCAGTCTCATTTATTCAACCGAGGATGATAAGCGTTTTGCAGAAGTTTCACTTGAAATAAGAATTGTTCAAAAAAATGGAGATTTCACTAAAAATGTCAGAGAGGAATTTGAAATTGAATCTACTTTTGATGGTAGTTACATCAGCCAGGAGGTATTTACCCATGAAGAGGAAATAGAAGTTATTCCGGGTAATTTTGAAGTCTTTGTCTCTGTAGTTGATTTAACATCGGGTAAACAGACAACACGAAGTAGTGAATCGACCATCCCGGATCCTGAAAATTTTGAAATAAACCTGACGACTGTCCGGTTATTGGGTAAAACAAACGACTCATCTGCTGACAACTTTTTCCCTATAACAACCTACACTGTACCTTCCAGGTTAGACAGTATAAATTTTGAATTTCAGGTTACAAACAATAATCTGGACGATCCTTTGACTGTAGAGTCCCGTTTATTAAAATTTCCTGCCGATGATGAGCCTGCACGGCCGATGAACTATAATAATTACAGCCCGTCAACGCTGCCATATATCGGTGTTGAAATGCGTAATCCCGAAGTTTACGATTCTAACACCCGAAGGCTTGACCAGCCGGGAAGTGTATTAATAGAATTTAAGTATGAGCTATTGGAGAAGGGAACCTATCGGTTTGAAGTGGAAACTACAGACGCAAATGGTAATCAACTTTATAAAGCCAGGGATTTCTCAGTTCAGAGTGAAAACTATCCATCCATAAAAACTCCACGGGAACTTGCTGCTCCGCTCTACTATCTGATGGACCGGAAAGAACATGAACGCTTAATGGAAATTCAGGACTCCGACTCACTGAAGGAGGCTGTTGACAGATTTTGGCTCTCCAATATTAAAAATACAACTCAGGCACGTTCTGTAATCAGTCTTTATTATGAGCGGGTTGAAGAGGCAAACAAGCAGTTTACTACTTTTAAGGAAGGATGGAAAACAGATTTAGGTATGATTTATATACTGTTTGGCCCGCCCTGGTATGTTGACAGGTACCTGAATACTATCTATTGGTCATATTCTTATGACAGATCTGATCCGCGGTATAACTACAACTTTGAACGCCCAACTTTGAAAAATGAGTACTATCCATTTGACAATTATCTGCTTCAAAGAAATCAGGGATACTTTAACATACAGTACAGGCAGATTCAGCTTTGGCTCAGCGGAGGAATACTCAGCAACAGATTATAATATACCGGAAAGGAATACCGGTGCCTTACGGTCCTATTCTGTAATGGCTAAAGAGAAAAGAGTGAATAAAACTCCGGTCTGTTTAATTAAAACCGGAGTCTTTAATGAAATAAATTATTTTTCTGCTTCTTTTTCAGTAAAAGCATCGAATACCATTAGAAGGTCCTGGGCAACTTCTTCACGCGTTCTGCCTTCTATTCTGTGCCTTGGAATCATTGCTTTTATCTCTCCGTCTACAAAGAAAGCAAAAGCCGGTGAGGATGGCGGGTACTCTGAAAAATATTCCCTTGCATGTGCCGTAGCTTCCTTATCCTGCCCCGCAAACACCGTTACCATATGATCAGGTGTTTTAGGAGCCTTATCCAGTGCAATCGACACTCCCGGGCGTGCATTTCCTGCGGCGCAGCCGCAAACAGAATTTATCACCATTAACATCGTTCCTTTACCATACTCCTTCATTGCACGATCAACATCTTCAGGAGTTTTTAATTCTTCTATCCCTAAATCGGTAAGCTCATCCCTCATCCATGAGGTATCAGGGCCTGCTCCAAATCCAAATTGCATATCGATTCATATTTAAGTGTTAATTTTATTTGT
>JBBDMD010000050.1:4188-7054 GCA_040878515.1 Balneolaceae bacterium
ACAGGTGGGAATTGCTTTTCCGGCAGGCTCATTTAATTTACTAAGAGACAGGCCCGGGGCATACGAAAACTTTATTAATGAAACGGACTGGTTCAACAATCCATCCAACCGTGAGCTCTTAAGTGATCTGGCTGAGGAAAATTTTTCCAGGGCATTGATTGTTGAACGGGCTGATGGAAATTCCAATCCTGTTTACGGTTTTGTAGACCTCTCACAGCTTGAAGTAGACGGGCTTGAAATGGCTCATAATGAACAAAGCCGCTATACCGCTATTGAATTAAAAATACCTTTATCAACCGCATCTTTATTTGACCTCAGCAGAGATAATATTTGGCTGGGTTTTGCAATAGAACCTCCCGAATTCAATATCAGAGAGCAAACATATGATGTTTCCAACAACCGGAACAGACAATCGGGCTATGGAGGATCAACACGAAACAGGCAACCTACTGCTGCAGATCAGAGACGGGCACTCAGCCGGAATCTTGGTGCATTTTCAACCTGGTATAAACTGGAAATAGATTAAAAAAAAAAGGCACTCCGGAAGGGAGTGCCTCATAAATATTTAAAAATTATCACAAACGATTATTTTGCGTTTTGATAATTCTCCTCAACCTGTTTCCAGTTCACAATATTCCATATAGCGGAAAGATAATCGGGCCTTCTGTTTTGATAGTGGAGATAGTAGGCATGTTCCCACACATCCACACCAAAAATAGGTGTAAGTCCATTCATTAACGGGCTATCCTGATTGGCTGTAGACAGTACCTTTATGTCTCCGGATCCATCAACACATAACCAACCCCAGCCTGAACCAAACTGACCGGCTGCCGTTGATGAAAATTCATCTTTAAATTTATCAAAGCTTCCAAATTTACTGTCGATAGCTTTGGCAACGTCTCCGGTTGGATTTCCACCGCCTTTTGGCGAGAGGACAGTCCAGAAAAGTTTATGATTTGCATATCCTCCACCGTTATTAATAACACCTTGTCGAATATCCGCAGGTACTTTATCAATATTTCTCAATACTTCTTCTATAGGTTTAGAAGCTAATTCATGCCCTTCAAGTGCAGCATTTACTTTATTTGTATAACCCTGATGATGTTTTCCATGATGGATTTCCATTGTACGTGCGTCAATGTGCGGTTCAAGAGCATCAAAATCGTAAGGTAAATCAGGTAGTTTGTAAGCCATTTTATTTTGTTCTTTTTGATTAATATTTAAATTTGTAACACGTTTCTCTGCAACGTGTTATAATTCTTACCATCCTTATTAACTATAAGGGAACTAACTTAAAAAAACGTTCCCATAACTACAGAAAAAAAGAAAATTTCTGAAAAATCTTACAACTGATTTAGCACCGATGCGAAGTTAAGAAGATAAGATGCAGATTTTCTTCTATCTTTAATGAAAATTGAAAGTAAAAAATATTTTATATGAAATTTGATTACGATGTAATCATTATCGGCAGCGGCCCGGCGGGTTTTGCCTGTGCTATGCAGAGTACCAAGTTTGACAAAAAAGTTCTTATTGTTGAAGCAGATGAAGAGCATCTGGGGGGGACCTGGATCAATAAAGGAACAGTTCCCAGTAAAGCATTGAGAGAAGCTGCAAAACTAATCCAGAGCTTCCACACCCAGTTTGGTGATGAGAAAGGCAGGAAACCATATGAAAAGTTCCGGATGGAAGATCTGCTTCAGTATAAAGAGACGATTTTGGAAGAGAAAAATCGAAAGGTAAAAACAGATATGATAAAGAATGAAGTCGATACTGCCCGGGGCTGGGGTAAACTCATTGATGATCATACAATTGAAGTGTCTGATAAGCTGAATAAAAAAGAGACCTTCACCGCGGAATATATTCTTTTGGCAACCGGGAGCCGTCCCACCGAACCCAACGGGTTTGAAATTGATCATAAAAATATTCTGGATTATGAGTCTGTTCTTAACCTTACACATATCCCGAGACGTATTGTTATTGTAGGCAGCGGAATTATAGCCTTTGAATATGCCACTATTTTTTCTGCCCTGGGTACGCGGGTAGCAATATTAAGTGAATCCGATAAACCACTTTCATTTCTTGACCGTGAAATTCATCTTGAGCTGATGAACCTTCTTAAGAAAAAGAAAATACAGCTGATCACATCCATTCAGATTGAAAAAGTGCAGTCGAATGATCTGCGAACATGTATAGAAGTAGCCTTTAAAACCACAAATGATGATCGCCTGAAGGTGATAGAAACGGATCACGTTTTACATATTGGCCTCAAACAACCCAATACTGAAAATATTGGTATTGAAGAACTCTCTTTAAAAATGCATAAAAATTATGTTGGAGTTGATGATAATTACAGAACTTCTGTACCATCTGTGTATGCAGCCGGTGATCTGATAGGCAATCCCTCCCTTGCTTCCACAGCATTTGTTCAGGGTCGGCTTGCAGCCTGCAGCATGTTTGGAAGCGAAAGTGACAGCCTTGCAGAACACGCACCCTATGGAATTTATTCAATCCCTGAAATAGCCGGATTCGGAATTACTGAACAGCAGGCTGAAAAGGAAAAAATGGACGTTACGATTGGCCGGGCGTATTATAATAATCTGACTCAGGCAGATATTAAACAGGAAACAGAGGGAATACTGAAGCTCGTATTCAATACTTCCGATCTAAAGCTGCTTGGTGTACATATTATCGGTGATCAGGCGGCAGACCTGATTCATCTTGGGCAGGCGGTCATATCATCCGGTGGAACCATTCGCTATTTTATGGATAAAGTATTGAATTACCCTACCTATACAGAAGCCTACAGAATTGCGGCGTTTAATGGTGTTAACAGAGTTTATAAAGCCGGTGTTAAGTACAAAAAAAT
>JBBDMD010000051.1:0-3660 GCA_040878515.1 Balneolaceae bacterium
TTTAGCGACATTTCCGGAATTGGAATGTTCTCTTCAGAAGTACTGTCTATCTTCTGGCTTTCTTCACCGGTTTGCGGGTTTCGGATTACCTCTGAGAGGCTTTCATTCAGTTCTTTAGTAATAGATGCAGAGAATGGCCCGTAGATTTCCTGTTCATTTTTTATGAAATCGATAATATCATCTATAGAAATATCCGGATCTTGATTCATAACTTAAAGATATGTGTCTTTTATTTTTTTAAAAAATGGAATAACAGAAACGGTAACAAATCGGATCAGACGGATGCCCGTTCCACTGCAAACCCGGTTTAAGACATGATATTTCACGGGATAACCATGTCTTCCAGTTGTTGATACTACTCTTTACGAGGTAGTTTTTCATCCAGCATGGCTGTATGGTATACAAAAGTGGCGACGATAACGGCTGTTCTCTGCAGGTCTTGCTCAACAAGCCGCTCAAAATAGTCCATATTTGAATGGTGGGTCATCGTGGAGTATTCAATCGGATCTTGTATAAACTGAAAACCGGGCAGCCCAACTCTGTCGAATGCTATATGATCGGTTGACCCGGTATTTTGGAATGATACGGTAGTTGCGCCCCAATCATCAAAAGGCTGCAGCCAGGTTCTGAAAAGCGGACGCAGTGTATCGTTTTGCTGAAGATAGATGCCCCGGATCTGGCCGGTTCCGTTATCGATATTATAATAGGCCGAAAAATGTTCATACCCGGGTTTCTTTTCAATCTCAGCGCTTTCGTTCCATGAGCCCTCAGCGTCCGCAAATTCATCACTCACATAGTTGAGTGCACCGTTTAAACCCTGCTCTTCACCACTCCATAAAGCAATGCGAATAGTTCTTCTGGGTTCCACACCGATCGCTTTTAGAATTCGAACGGCCTCCATCATTACTGAAGAACCGGATGCATTATCAGTGGCCCCGGTGGCCGCATGCCAGGAGTCAAGATGTGCACCCAGCATTACCACTTCATCTTTCAGGTCAGGATCGGTTCCGGGGATTTCAGCGATGGTATTATAGCCATAGAGATCATCCTCCTGGAATTGGGTTCTCATATCCATTTCAATGGTTACGGGGATATCTTTTTCAAGCATTCTGAAGATCCGACCATAGTGTTCCCTCATCAGCGACACTTGTGTGATAATATCCTCTTCATTGGCCTGGTGAGCCCGTAAGGCATCTCCCCAGGAAGTCCCGGGCTCAACCGGCATAGCAGCCGAACTTACGGCAATCTGTCCATACCAGCCTCTGTATCCATAATCCAACAAAGCCAGAGGCTGCTCTTCCTGTAAGAATTTCATGATATCATATCGCATTTGTGCCCGGGCCAGAGCGGCAGGATTCGGTGTCCGGGGGCCCCGGGATGAGATCTCTTCCGAAGCATTTGCCAAATCAAGAAGCCGTTCATCACTGGTTCTTCGGGCAATCGGTTCCCAGCCCGGTTCTGAGCCCTGCGGGTAATCCATCATCACAAATTTATTTCGTAAAGTTCCTCTGTACTTTTCAAGATCCCCGGGGCTTTCAACCGTTAGGAAAATCGCTTCACCTTCAACAGGTTCATCATATCCCGGCGACCATGCTTTGGGAAAGGCAGTTACCGGAAAATAAGTATGAGGGGTTGTTGCATGCATGGCAAACCGTTTCAGCTCCCAGCCTTTACCAAAGGGCCCCCATTGATCCAGATGTGCATTTTCCAGACCCATTTCCGTTAAACGGTCGCGTGTATACTCATTGGCATTTTTCATTTGAGGAGAATTGGTCAGCCTCGGGCCATAAACATCGGTCAGCCAGCTGGCTATCTCCATTACCTGCGATCGCTCGGTTCCTTCTTCAATAATTTTCTCGGTGATTTCCAGATCCACTTCAGGCGAATCAATCGATTGGCCCGTCAGGTATACAGGAATTAACAGAAAGAGAGTCATGGATAATAGCAGGTGTTTCATCATCTTAAACTGGAATTTTTTAATTACTAATTGGCGCTCAATATGGAGAGTTTTTGAATAAAAAAGTACAAATGGGTGGGTGAAATCCCCGGAATGGTGTAAAAAATTGTATCTCAGGGAAGCTGGTTCTCTTCAAGTTTTCGAAGCTGTTCAAAGTAGCGCTCTATTAACTGCTGGTACTGATCACTAAATCGGGTGTAATTGGGATCCTGCAGCCTTGAGCGTATTTCCTGTTGTAATTCCTGCAAGGTCATTTCAGGAGGGAACGTGCGGTCAAAATCAGGTGCCCGTGTTCCTTCACGTTCTTCATCTTCTCCCCGTTTTTGTAATGCATCTTCCGCATTCAGCATTCTGGAGAGTATATTTTGCTGCCGTTCCACCATAATAGGATCTGTAATTCCACCCCGCATATCCATGATGGACTCTTCCATTTCCTCCATCATTCGCTGTAATTCGCTCAATGCACGATCTCCCTGGTTGAGTGCTCCCCGCTTCATTAACTCCTGCAGCTGGCTGCGTATCTCATTTTGCTGTCTGGCAAGCTGATCCAGCCGTTCAGACTGTTCCTGCGTGAGCCGGTTGCCCTGCAAATCATTCACCATTTCCTGAAGCTGTTGATTCAGCTGCTGCTGATCCCCAGACATTTGCTGCATCTGTTCCACCATTTGCTGCATGCTCATACCACCACCTCCGCCATTTCCCTGTTGATCCATCAACTGATCAATCAAAGAGGCTATCATGGATGATAAATCGTTAATACCGCTCAGAGATTCCCGCGTCAGTATGGAAGAACTTCGCTGGCTGCGTTCGGTTAACTGATTTAATGACCGGTTTAAGGATTGTTCAACTTCAGCTTTTTTCCGGTTGATTTGATTGGGTACTCCCGGAAGCTGGGAGGATATTTGAAATAGGGTATCTGCAACGATGGAAAATTGATCGCTTACATTTTTTTGTGATTGGGCAAGCTCAACAAATCCCTGATTTCTGTTTCGGGTATCCGAAGCTTTCTGTGAGAGTGATTCCTGCTCATCTGAAAGTTCCAGCAGGGTGTAAAGAGAACGCTGAAGAGCCAGTAAATTAACCTGAATTTGTTGCCCGCTCATCTTCTTTATAGAAGAACGGAACTTTTCAGCTTCTTTCTTTAACTGTTCACTGATGGATTGCTGCTCCTGCTCAATCTCTTCACCGGGTGCCTGTTCTCCATTTTCACTGTTATCATCTAATGCTTCATTTACATCCTCAAGCTTCTTTTGAATTGAATCGAGCTCTTGTTTTGAGCTCTCTTTAAGCTCCCGGAGATTTGATTTTTCATTTTCAGGCGGATTTTCATCCAGTTTCTCAAGTTGTTCGGAAACGGATTCCATGTCTTCTTTCAGTGCAGGTATTTCTTCCTTCAACTGATCTGTTGTCTGAGACTCTTTGGGTTTGCTCCGTTCAGACAGATCTTCATACTGACGGGCCAATTTATCCAGGTCGCTATTCATTTTAAGGCGTTTAAACAGCTCAACAGTACGCTGAAGTCGCTCTTTATAAAGTTGTTCGTTAAAATTCATGTTCTGAAGTGCTTCTTCCAGTTCCTGGGGAGACATGTTTTCCATTGCCTTCTGCAGCTGTTCCATTGCCTCCCGAAGCCCGGGATCATCCAATTCCTCCATCAGCTGCTGTAATTCCCTGTAAGACTGACGTGTTTCATCGGAAATAGC
>JBBDMD010000051.1:3760-7030 GCA_040878515.1 Balneolaceae bacterium
CCATTTAGCCCCGGCAATTTCATCATTATCCCATACCCTGATCCGAAAAGTAAGCTGATCACGAGGTCGCAGATCCATCTCATTCAGATCCCAGCTATATGCTTCAAGCCGTCCCGGCGACGGGTTCGATAGCGATTCAGAACCCGTAATGGGTTCATCCACAAAAGCACGGCTTAACTGCCAGCGTAATACTGCTTTTGAAAGTCCAAAATCATCCGTTGCCTGGTATAAAATCTGAACATCTTCCGGATTCGTTTCAAGAACGGTGCCTGTTGGTTCCCGGATATTGACTACCGGGTGCTGATCCTGCCGGAATTTTAAAAGTGTACGGTACGGATTTCGATTGGATAGTCCCTCCTGATCCACCATTTCAAATGAAAGTGTATCTATAGATTCAGGATTGATTTGAATCTCGAATTGAGTGTTAAGAGTGTCTTCAGAAGGTATAATTGTCGAAGAATTTCCTGATAAACCCAGGAGTTTTAATTCATCTATTGGCTTATTCGTGTTGCCGCTAAATGAAATAGTGGAGCCGGGATAGAGTGATATTTCAGAAAATGGATATTCAAAGGTCTGTTCAGGAAGGTCTGTGTAGGCTGGCGGTAATACACCGGCTACCAGCTGATCGAAACGCGGCTGCAGCTGAACCATAATCCTGTACTCCTCACTCAGAAAATTGTCCATTTCAATCCGATAGGTAATATCGCTGGTCAGTTCAATTCCTGAAGATGTAAAAAGTCCGTTCGCCGAGGCATTCATTGGCCTGATGCGATGATTCTCTTCCACATCCGTTTTAAATGCAAATGATACCTGATCAGGTAGATCGTCTCCATGAAACTGTATGGATGGCTGTACAGACGAACCGTGCTCGATGGTGACCGAACCCGGCTCTACGGTAAAAGAAAAAGGATTTGGCTGACTGTAGGATTCCCAAAAATGAATGGCCCGCATTGAACTATCGGTTTTTGTAGCCCCCACAAAAGCCATCAATCCAACAGATAAAAGCACAAATAGTGATAAGAATCTGAAACGTTTCAGGATATGGGATCGGCGATTAAACTCCTCAAGCTGACCGGATAGAGCTTCACTTTTCAGCTCCCGCAGATTCTCTTTTATAGCAGCCTGATAAAACGGGGATGACTGATGTTTTTTATTCAAATATAAATCAATGGCATTGAGTACGTTACCATTATCCGAAGATTTGAAAAATTCTTCAAAATAATTTTGAAAGGATGGAAGGGTACTCTTTTTATATATATAGAAAGTACCAAAAAGACTCAGAAGCAGAATAAAGGCTAATGATATTGATTTAACAACACCGGTAAGGTAGAAAGCAGATTCAATGAGAATAAGAATTAAGAGCCCCGTGATAAACAGGCCGAACCATCCAAACAGTAAAGAGTATACGCTTCCCCTTTTTAGTTTATGATAGTACTTCTGCAAGGCCGAAACGATACGGCCTGCTCTTTCCTGTTCATGTAGTGAATCTGGTTTGTTCATTTTGATGTTTTGGTCGTAACCCACTTTGTAAACGCAGCCGAAGGTGATTTATGAGATCTCATTTAGTAAAAAACCCTCATTTTTACTGTATTTACCATTTTCATTTTTAATGGTAATAACTTCATTTGAGGCATCATGCTCCATAAATAAATACCAATTCTCTGAAGAAGCTTTTTCCAGAAAGTTTTCTTTTTCAATCAGGGTCTGTTTTGGGGCCATATCGTATCCCATTACCCAAGGTAATGGAACATGTGCAAAAGTAGGAATCAGGTCGGCAGAGAATATAATTGTATTATTTCCATCTGTCAGTATGGGTAATTGCTGGCCAATGGTATGCCCGTCTACAGGTATGGTTTCAAATCCATCTTCAAATATATGATAATCTTCAACAAGCTCCAGTCTTCCGCTGTTCTTAACAGGCTCGATATTTTCTGAAAAGAAACTGGCCTTTTCCCGTTGATTGGGTTCATTGGCGGTAACCCAATGGCGACCATTTAGGTGATATGTGGCATTTGGAAAAGTCTCTTTTAAATTATTCTGCTCATCATAATAAGTTGCCCCCCCGCAGTGGTCGAAATGCAGATGTGAAAAAACCATGTCCGTAATATCTGAGGGTACAACATCACAGGCTTCAAGTGAACTATGAAGATCACTGTGATTGTAATCGAGTGAATAAATATCACTCATTTTCTGGTTGAATTTAGTGCCGCACCCATTATCAATCAGATAAATTTTACCTGTATTGGATGACTTGATAAGCATGCATCTCATGGCCATGGGGATTCTGTTTTTATCGTCAGCAGGGATCGCCCGGCTCCAAAGTGTTTTAGGTACCACACCAAACATCGCACCGCCATCGAGCCTGAAGCGGCCGGTTTCTACCGGATATATTTCAAGGTGACCAAAATTAAGAGGCTTTACTTTTTCCATAGTCATGATAAAGTTAGAAACGAAACAGGTTTTAAAATAAAAAAAGCCGATATCGTTATGAAATCGGCTTTTGTACAAATGTGATCAATCCATATTAAAATGCGGGAATAGGATCAGATCTGAAGAGTGTATCCAGTAATGTGATTCCTACCAGCAGAAATAAGAAAACAAGGGAGGTTATAAACAGCATTGTATTGAATTTGTCATCCCAGTAAAGGTTCATAAAAAATGCAGCTACCAGACTTGCTTTAAGTACGGCAATTGAAATGGCAGCCACAATATTCCATGGAGCCGGAATACTGAACCAGGTTACGACTACGGTTATAAATGTGAGAAAGAAAAGTGCGGTTCCAATACCCCACAAAAACTTTGCTGATGATATATGATGTCCACTCATAGTTGAAATTTGTTATTTGGTTAATCAATCAGATATAAAAGAGGGAATAAGAAAATCCAGATCACATCCACAAGGTGCCAGTAGAGGCCTGTAATTTCGACTGGTGTATAATAACCGCTGTGAAAGAGATTTTTTTTGGCTTTAACAACCAGCCAAATCATAAGGCCGATGCCAATGACAACGTGAAGGCCGTGAAGCCCGGTCATCATATAATAAATACTGAAAAAGATGTTAGCCTTTTCATGGGCAATCCCCTCATAGGTGTAGTATTCTCCGGGAAATATTCCAAGATGGAATTTGTGAGAGTACTCAAAGAATTTGATCACCATAAATGTAAAGGCAAGGCCAATTGTAATGTACAAATTGTAAATCAGTCCTTTAATCTGGTTTAACTGAGCGGATCGGATGGCCATGGCTACCGTGAGCGAACTGCCAATCAGTAC
>JBBDMD010000052.1:0-1738 GCA_040878515.1 Balneolaceae bacterium
TTTTCATTTTCATTCAAGTACTAAAGAGTTCAGTTTATTTTTCTGAGTCTTTATCTTTTTTCTCTTTCTCAGCAAGTTTATCTGCCAGGCCGGATACTTCACCAAGTGTGGGTGTACCGGTTTCAACATTCTCCTTCTTCGGAGTTTCTTTTTTCTTGGGCTTGGATTTTTTCACATCGCCTTCGAGCTGAGAAATCTCAATGGTCTTGCTTGCTTCATCAAATTCAATCACAAATCCGGCAACTTCATCACCTTCTTTGAAACTTTCCTTGAGATCCTCAACCGGTTCTTCCAGGTTGTCTGCCGCAATAAATGCATCAACACCCAGCGGAAGCTCTACAAACATTCCCTTATCGGTTACTTTAGATACTTTCCCGGTCACTTTTGCACCCAGTCCGTACTCTTCAGCATATTTCTCCCAGGGATTGTCTTCTACCTGTTTGTGGCCGAGTGTAATCCGACGATTGTCAAAGTCAACAGCAAGAATAACTACTTCAAGCTCCTGGCCTTTATCAACTACTTCGTTTGGATGTTCCACTTTCTCTGTCCAGCTAAGGTCAGAAACGTGAACAAGGCCATCAATTCCGGGTTCAAGCTCCACAAACACACCAAAATTGGTAAGGTTCCGGATTTCCCCTTTGTGAGTAGAGCCAACCGGATATCTTTCCAGAAGATCTTCCCATGGATCTTTCTCAAGCTGCTTAACACCAAGAGAAATTTTCTTCTCATCTTCATTGATGTTCAGTACCACACATTCGATAATGTCGTCTTTTTGAACAAGTTGTGAAGGATGTTTGATATGCTGTGTCCAGCTCATTTCACTAATGTGGATCAGGCCTTCAACTCCTTTTTCAAGCTCAATAAATGCACCGTAATCAGCAATAGAAACTACACGGCCCTGAACTCTCAGGTTTTCCGGATATTTCACATTGATACCATCCCACGGATGCGGCTGAAGTTGCTTCAGGCCAAGAGAAACTCTTTTTGATTTCTCGTCAAAGTCGATAACCGCAACGTTCATGCGCTGATCGAGCTTTACAATCTCTTCAGGATGCTCAACCCGTCCCCATGACAGGTCGGTGATGTGAAGCAGTCCGTCAACACCGCCGAGATCGATAAAGACACCGAAATCGGTAATGTTTTTAACAATTCCTTCCAGAACCAATCCGGGTTCGATGGTTTCAAGAATTTCTTCGCGCTGTTCTTCAAGATCAGACTCAATAAGAGCTCTGTGTGAAACCACAACGTTTTCGGCCTGCATGTTGAGTTTAACCACCTGGAATTCCATGGTTTTGCCCACATAGGCATCAAAATCGCGAACAGGACGCACATCGATCTGAGAGCCGGGAAGGAATGCATCGATGCCAAATACATCAACAACCATTCCGCCTTTAATTCTTCTCTGAATATATCCTTCAATAACTTCGCCCGTTTCGTAAGCTTTTTCAAGGTTTTCCCATGCCTGCAGAATATCCGCTTTCTTACGCGACAGGATCAGCTGGCCTTCTCTGTCTTCAACCCTGTCCAAAAATACTTCTACTTCATCACCGGGCTGTAAATTTTCAATTACTTTGTTTGAAAACTCATTAACGGGAACAATGCCTTCGCTTTTGAACCCGATATCAACGATTACATACTTCTCATCAACCGATACCACTATACCGGTTACAATTTCTTTTTCAACAATTTCACTCAGCGTATTCTCATACATTCCCGCCAGTTCGTGAAACTCTTCATC
>JBBDMD010000052.1:1838-4755 GCA_040878515.1 Balneolaceae bacterium
AGTTCTTCTGTCATTTAGGTTACCTGTTAAAAACACAGCCTCATCCCGACTTTCGGAATGGGATTTGAGTTAATATTATAGTTTAAGTTTCGTCTTTATGATCGATATCATTTCATCAAGTTGTTCTTTAAACGTTTTACCGGTTGTATCTATTTCTATCGCATCATCAGCTTTTTTTAACGGGTCGGCACTTCTTGTCTGATCTTTATGATCGCGCTGCCTCAGGTTTTCCTTTACTACATCTAAAGTTATATCAGCGTCTGAAGTATTCATTTCCAGGAATCGTCGTTTGGCACGCTCTTCCAGGGTTGCATTCATGAAAAACTTCAGGTCTGCATTTGGAAATACGGCTGTACCTAAATCCCTGCCGTCAGCTATGTAAAGATTTTCAGTAACCATATTGCGCATGAGATTATTCACAAACTTTCTGGCTGCAGGGTATGAGGCGATTTCGCTCACAGACTCTGCTACTTCATGTTTTCGTATCTCATCAGTAATATTACTGCCGTTTACGAAAACCTTAAACATTTCATCTTTATATGATGCGGATAATTTTACATCCGGCAAATTTTCAAAGAACTTCTCTTTTTCGGGCCTTCCTTCTCTGATCCATAAATAAGTGATTGCCCTGTACAATGCACCGGAATCGAGAAATTGAATATTTAAACGATTGGCAATTGCTTTGGCTGTCGAACTTTTTCCGGATCCGGCCGGCCCATCAATAACAATGATCATTTCAGAGAACAGTTAAAATAAATTTTTTAAGGTTAAGATTCAATCCGTTCTTGTAAGTTGAATCTAGATCCCGTAATTTTGAGTTCTATTTAAGATAACCAGTTTTCCACAGTAATAAATAATTAGTTATGCCACAGCATAAATCAGCTATTAAGCGTTTGCGTCAAAATGAAAAACGCAGACTCCACAACAAGACCCGACGCTCTAAGATGAAGACGTTGATTAAAAAAGTAACTTCTGAGACAGAAAAAGAAGCAGCGCAAAAAAATCTGAGCGAGGCTATGAGCTTTATTGACAGGCTTTCCGCTAAAGGTATCATCCATAAAAATACAGCTGCCAGAAAGAAATCAAAACTGAGCAAGCACGTAGATAATCTCTAAAGGCCCTTATTACCGGTAATTTCAATGCAAAAAGCACTACTGGTCATTCTTGATGGTTTTGGCATTGCAGACAATCCTGATGTCAGTGCTATTGATTTAGCCGATAAACCATTTTTCGACTCTCTCCTTAAAAAATATCCGCATGCACAGCTATCAGCAAGCGGAGAAGATGTGGGCCTTCCGGAAGGCCAGTTCGGCAATTCGGAAGTGGGCCATCTGAATATTGGCTCCGGCCGGATTGTATGGCAGGAGCTTTCGCGGATTAATAAAGATATCCGTGAAAAACAGTTTTTTGAGAACGAAGTTATAAAAACGGCATTCTCAAAAGCAAAAGAGAGCGGCCGCATACATTTTATGGGCCTTTTTTCCGATGGCGGGGTTCACAGCCATATTAATCATCTCTATGCCCTTCTCGAAAAAGCCAAACAGACGGGACTGGATCATGCTTATCTGCATGCTTTTACCGATGGACGCGATACATCCCCTCATGGAGGAAAAGAGTACGCCCGGCAGTTTCAAAAAAAGGCAGACGAAATTGGTATTGGAACAATTGCATCTGTTATTGGCAGATACAATGCCATGGACAGGGATAATCGCTGGGAACGAACCGAAAAGGCGTATCGCATGCTTGTGGATGGCATAGGTGAAACTGTGGATAATGCAGATGCTGCATTTGAAAAGAGTTATGAAGCAGGAGTTACCGATGAGTTTATCGAACCTTTTGTAATTAAAACGGATGAGAACAGCCGGATTCAAAAAGGTGATGTTGTTGTCTTTTTCAATATTCGCGGCGACAGGGCAAGGCAAATAACCAAGGCCTTTCTGCGGTTTGATGAGATCCCTTTCCAAACAAAAGATCTCTCCCTTCATTATGTTACGTTTACTGCTTACGATGATACATTTAACGGGCATGTTCATGTTGCCTATCCGCCGGTTCGGCTCCAGAACACTCTTGGCGAATATGTGAGTGGCCTCGGTTTAAACCAGCTGCGGATTGCTGAAACTGAAAAATATCCGCATGTCACCTACTTCTTTAACGGCGGTGAAGAGACTCCCAATAAGAATGAAGAACGGATTGTTGTTCCGAGTCCCAAAGTGGCAACTTATGATCTGCAGCCCGAAATGAGTGCAGATAAAGTAACCAAAACTGTATGTGATGAGCTTGGAAAAGAGAAATATGAGCTCGTAATTCTTAATTTTGCCAACCCGGATATGGTAGGCCACACCGGTGTGATGGAAGCAGCAATACGCGCCGTTGAGGAGATTGACAAGAAATTAAAAAAAGTTGTAGAAACTGCGAAAGAGCATAATTACAGTATTCTAATCATTGCAGACCATGGCAATGCAGACTGCATGATTAACCCCGACGGATCACCGCATACAGCGCATACAACTGCTCCTGTTCCCGTGGTGTTAATCACTGAAAAACAGATAAATAAACTGAATAGCGGCAACCTTGCTGATGTAGCTCCCACCCTTCTTAAAATGATGGGTATTGATCAGCCGGATGAAATGACAGGTTCGGCCCTGTTCTGAAATCCCGGTAAATCTATTCTTTTTGTTTTAAAACAATTCTAACGCTTGCTTTTGCACATTCACCATACTACTTTCGTTGGTGTAGTGAACTAAATAAATACTTCACTCGTTACATTTTGTAACTCATTTTAAAGTCAAATCTCTTGCAGGTCCAGTTATGGAGGGTAATTTTTCAAGTAAAGTCCGGGACGTCATTCAATTTAGCCGCGAAGAGGCACTACGTCTTGGGCATGATTATATAGGTACAGAACATTTGATCCTCGGAA
>JBBDMD010000052.1:4765-7014 GCA_040878515.1 Balneolaceae bacterium
CTCGGAATTGTCCGTTTGGGGGATGGTGTGGCCATCCGAATTTTAAAGAATTTGGACTGTGACCTTTTTAAACTAAAGAAAACTATTGAAGACACAGTTCGCGGTACAGGCGGCACCGTAACCGTGGGCAATATTCCGTTAACCAAACAAGCCGAAAAAGTTTTAAGAATTACATATCTCGAGGCAAAACTATACAAAAGCGACACAATTGGTACAGAACACCTCTTATTGTCTTTGCTTCGTGACGAAGAAAATATTGCCGCACAAATTTTACAACAGTTCAATGTGTCATATGATGCTGTTAGGGAAGAATTAGATATGATCATATCAGGAAATACGAGAGATGCTGATCACGACGATACAAGATCAGCCACCTCAAGTATTCCCTCTTCACCCAAAAGTTCATCATCATCTGGCAGTTCAAGGGAAAAGAAAATGGAAAAATCTAAAACACCAGTACTCGACAATTTTGGAAGAGATCTCACCCAGTTAGCCGAAGATGGTAAATTGGATCCGATTATCGGACGTGAAAAAGAGATCGAACGTGTAGCCCAGGTTCTCAGCCGACGGAAAAAGAACAATCCTGTTTTGATTGGTGAGCCGGGCGTGGGTAAAACAGCAATTGCTGAAGGCCTTGCCACCAGGATCATCGAACGTAAAGTGTCCAGGGTATTATATGATAGAAGAGTGATAGCTCTTGACCTTGCCGCTCTTGTAGCCGGCACTAAATACCGGGGGCAGTTCGAGGAACGGATGAAAGCCGTTATGAGTGAACTTGAGAAAACAGAAAATGTAATTCTGTTTATCGATGAACTTCATACCATTGTAGGAGCCGGCGGCGCAAGCGGTTCTCTGGATGCATCCAACATGCTGAAACCGGCTCTCGCCAGAGGCGAAGTACAGGCAATAGGTGCAACAACCCTGAATGAATACAGACAGTTTATTGAAAAAGACGGAGCACTGGAGCGCCGTTTTCAAAAAATTATGGTTGAACCTACTTCGGTAGACGAAACCAGGGAAATTCTGAATCAGATTAAAGGCAAGTATGAGAAGCATCACAGTGTGGCTTACTCTAATGAAGCCATCGAAGCTTGCGTGAAACTTACAGACCGGTATGTTACCGATCACTTTCTTCCCGATAAAGCGATCGATGCACTGGATGAAGTTGGAGCCAGGGTTCACCTCTCCAATATTACGGTGCCGGAGCATATCATCAACCTTGAAGAAGAGATTGAAAAGACCAGCAATGAGAAAAATGCAATGGTCAAAAAACAGCGTTTTGAGGAAGCTGCCCGCTTGAGGGATACTGAAAAACGATTGATTGAAGATCTCGAGCAGGCTCAGTTAGAGTGGGAAAAAGAGTCGGAGCACATTATTTACGACGTGGATGAGGAAGATGTAGCCTCCGTTGTGGCTATGATGAGCGGTGTTCCCGTGAATAAAATCAGCCAGAAAGAAGGACAAAAACTTCTGAAGATGCGTGAGGAACTTGGCAAGAAAGTAATCGGGCAGGATGAAGCCATTACGCAGCTAACCAAGGCCATTCAGCGCACCCGTGCAGGCCTTAAAGATCCTTCACGACCCATTGGTTCATTTATATTTCTCGGGCCAACGGGAGTGGGTAAAACAGAAATGGCTAAAGTACTTGCCAAATATCTGTTCGATAAGGAAGAAGCCCTCATCAGAATTGATATGAGTGAGTACATGGAGAAGTTCAGTGTTTCGCGTTTGGTTGGTGCTCCTCCCGGCTATGTAGGTTATGAGGAAGGCGGTATATTAACCGAGAAAGTTCGAAGAAAACCTTACAGTGTGGTATTGCTTGATGAGATCGAGAAAGCCCACCCTGATGTTTTCAACATTCTGTTGCAGGTGCTGGATGATGGTATTTTAACTGACAGCCTGGGCCGTAAGGTGGATTTCAGAAATACAATCATCATCATGACATCAAATATCGGTGCCCGTGATATCAGAAATATGGGTAAAGGTATCGGATTCTCTTCAAATGAAGGTGCATTTGATTATGCTCAAATGAAATCAACGATTCAGGATGCACTTAAGAAAGTGTTTAATCCGGAATTTCTGAACAGGATCGATGATGTATTAACATTCAGACCTCTTGAAAAAGAAGATATCTTCAAGATTATTGATCTTCTTGCCAATGAACTCTTTAGCAGAATACGGGCTCTTGGATATGATCTTGAGCTTACTAAAGGTGCAAAAGACTTTATTTCAGACAAAGGATTTGACCA
>JBBDMD010000053.1:0-6968 GCA_040878515.1 Balneolaceae bacterium
AAAAAAATGAAACTTTATTCCTAACTTTTCGCTGTAAAATTAAATATCTATGTTGGTAATAAATTATTGTTAATCGTTACATTTTGATATCAGATAAAGATACAACAAAGCAGGATATTGCATTGGTTGTAATTGCTGTACTCGCAGCAATGCTCTTTTATTGGCTTTATTCTACAAATCACCCGCTTGGGCTGGCCGATCTTGGATATGGAAAGATACCGGCTGCACAAAAATCGGCAGAAATTTTACAGATTTTTGGATATTCAAGCAACATCGAACCGGTTACAAGGTTCAGGGTTGACAGTGAACTGCTGGATACGCTTCAGGCTGATTATGATATTGACCAGTTTTATTCTGACAGGAAAAACAAAACCCTGTTTCCATCCTTCCACTGGAGTACTCAGTTTAAAATAGATGAGCTGGATGCAGATGGATTTTTTGGCGTAAATACTGAACAAGTCAAAACGATTGAAGTAAAATTATCGGAAGAGGGCAGCTTTCTGGGATTTATCAACAACTACAATATTATCCCGGATAAAAATGCAGACATTGAGGCTCTAACCTATGCACTGCAGGAATATCATACGGTTTTACCGCAAATCAGAACCGATAGTCTGATTTATCAAATGCTTCATTTTCAATTTTCTGAACTGGAGCTGGAAGATGACGCATTTTCAGGACTGAATTCCGAATCCAGAAACTATTTCGGGAAAAAAATTGCGGAAAATATTGCCAGTTACTATCTCGAAAACAGTGGATGGCCATCCGATATCTTTAATATTGAAGATGTAGAAAAAGTATCGCTGGGTTCACTTGATGCGGCTGCTGTTACTTTTACATCTGATGAAGCTGCCGTTGAAAAAGAGATCGAGCTTACTTTAAAGGTACTGCCCACCGGTACACTTGTTGCTTTTGATTTCAGTCATCCATCAGAAATCAATTCCACGGTGGATGCGGATGAGATAAAATCGGTAACCCGAACCATTCTGCTTCTTTTGGGTACTTTCTGGATTCTGATATTACTCTTTATCCGTTTCAGGCTTCGTTTAATTGACACAAAATCGGCGGTTCTTATTGCGGTTCTTGCAGGTTTTATCTATCCGTTTATCCTGCTGCTCAATAATGCACATTCTCACATCTACTCATTTGGGGAGTTTAACGGACAATTTGTATTGATGCAGTTAGTAAGTATCGGGTTTTTTATCTCTTTTGCCTCCATCGGATATTTTATTGTAACCGCTATCGGTGAATCCATTACCCGGCAGCATTGGGTTGAGAAGATGCGTACCATGGACTTGATCCGTATCGGGCACTTTTTTAACAGGCCGGTTGGACAGACTTTTATCCGCGGGATCTCTTACTCATTAATACTATCAGCTGTCTGGGTGTTATCCGTAACCTTACTACCCGGCAGTTATTTTTCGCTTGAAACCTATTTTTTAAACGATTCCAGGTTTTTGCCTTATCTGGATGTTTTTCTTGGAAACCTGGCACTCTATTTCCTGATCACACAGATCATTTTTCTGATAGTTCTGGGACAGTTCAAATCGGTAACTAATTCGGTTTTTTACTTACTACTTATAGCGGTAATCACATTTGTTTTGATGAATCCGGTTCCCGTTGACGTCGGGCCAATTTCCTTTGAACTCGTATCGGCGGGTGTTGTGGGGCTGATTGCCGGAATCATCTATTTTAAGGACGATTTTTTAACAACGTTCATTGCTCTCTTCTTTTTTGCCTGTCATCTTCTGTCTGCTAACGGGTGGCTTGTAGATAATTCGCCCGACAGCTCGGTATTTTATACAGTGATTATTGTAATGATTACGGGTTTTATATATGGTGTTTTTGGGATCTATAAAGGCAGATCTATCAGGGAATTGCCGAAATTTGTGCCCGAATATATCGATGAACTTGCCCAGGAAGAGAGAATCAAACAGGAACTTCAAATAGCGCGTAAAGTTCAGCAATCATTTTTACCCATTCGTACGCCTGAACTTAAAGGCCTTGAAATTGCAGCTGTTTGTAAGCCTGCCTATGAAACCGGAGGAGACTATTACGATTTTATCTTTCTGGATGAGCACCGTATGGCTGTTGCAATCGGAGATGTAAGCGGCAAGGGGATTGAGGCCGCTTTTTATATGACCTTTACAAAAGGGGTTCTCCATGCGCTTTGCAACGATTTTAATACTACAATTGATGTGCTTATTAAAGCGAATAATTTATTCAGCAGAAACGCCAGAAGAGGCACATTTATATCATTGATTTTTGGTGTGATGGATTCAGAATCCGCAAATTTTCGCTTTTCCCGGGCCGGACATAACCCGCTTCTCTATTATAAAAAAAGTGAGAGAAAACTTTCTGAATATCAGCCAGAAGGTATTGGATTGGGGCTGGCTCCACAGCATATATTTGAAAATCATATATCAGAAATGTCCATTGATTTAAAATCAGGAGATATACTGGTATTATTTACAGACGGAGTTGTTGAGGCAACCAGTAAAACAGATGATTTTTATGGTGATAAACGCCTTCACAGCCTGATCGAGAATTATAATGAACTGGGGGCTGAAGAGTTATTAAATCGTATTATCGACGATTTAGTGCATTTTGGAGACCAGGCGAATCAGCATGATGACATGACATTATTAATTATAAAGAAGAAGTAATATTTAATAAAATCTTCCTTATTTTCTGTTATGTCTATTTTTTCAAAAATATTTGTAACCGGCCTGTTTTTAATACTCTTCTTATACCAGCCTGTTTCTTCGCAGGCTCTCAATGCTGAACCTGTATCTATGCGGGAAGCACTTGAAAGAGCAAACAGCGAGAATAAGAAAATTCTGGTTGATGTTTATGCAGAGTGGTGTCCGTATTGTGGCAGAATGCATTCTGAAGTCTATCCCAGTGAGGAAGTTCGCAAAGTTATTTCTGAATATTTTTTGCTGGTAAAAATCAATGTTGAATCGGATAATTCCATTGATTATCTGGGCACTACCCTCACAGAGTCTGAATTTGCAAATGCCCTTGAAAATAAAAGTGTACCCACAACCTATTTTTTAAACGAGGAGGGTTCAATTCTTGGTTCTCAACCCGGATTTCTTCCCATCGATGTATTTTCTGCCTTGCTGGCATTCGTAGGGAGTGATGCATACCTGAATCAGACATTTGAAGAGTACCGGAATCGATAATGAGTAAAACAGCAAATCGAAGTCAGTCTGTAGAAGACTATCTTAAAACCATATACAAGCTTGAGAATGAAACGGACGGTGGCGTATCTACGTCTGATCTGGCAAAAGATATGAACGTTTCGAATGCTTCGGTTACGAATATGGTAAAACGGCTTTCCGGGATGAAACTTGTAGATTATGAGTCGTATTACGGGACGCGTTTAACAGATACAGGAAAGAAAATTGCCCTTGAAATTATTCGGCATCACAGGCTTCTGGAGCTCTATCTGAAGGAAGTGATGGGCTATTCATGGGATGAAGTACACGATGAGGCCGAAAAACTTGAGCATTACATATCTGAACAGTTTGAGGATAAAATTGCGGAATTACTGGACGATCCGATGTTTGACCCCCACGGCGATCCCATCCCGACGAAAGACGGTAAAATGCCCACATTTATTTCCTATTCCCTAACGGATGCATCGGAAGACAGGGATTATGTAATCCACCGGGTTAAGAATCAAAATCCCGAACTGCTGCAGTATCTTGAAAAGCAGGGTATTCTGCCGGGAGTTAAAATACGGGTGATTAACAGAGAGCCTTTTAATGGCCCGATAAGTCTGGAATCTGAAAGCAGAAGTACCACAATGGGATATCGGATTGCTGAAGATATATTTGTGATTGATGCAACCTGATTCTGATTCTATGAAAATATAGTCGCTAATATCAGGCTCTATATTATCATGAACCCGTTAACCCGGTTTAACTACAAGAATCATAACTGATATGCTCATATCAGGGTGTGTGATCCATCGGATTTGGATAACTGAACGTATAGTCTAATTCTCTCTTTAATTTCAGGTTGGATATAACCTTGTTGTTTTCACTTTTTTCATCATTAAAACGGGGCAGGGGAAGGTCTAAATGATTTGCTGCACACTGATAAAATTCCTTTCGTGGTGGATGGCCGTCTGACACCACATTATAAATAGTGTTTCTTTTTTCTTTCAATAAAACTGCTTCGAAAACACTAATGCAGTCTTCCCGGTGGACCAAATTTATGGGTTTGTCTGCGCCACTCAGGTTCTTCTTCCCGCTCAGATGGTTTACCGGATGACGGTCGTATCCGTAGAGCCCGCCAAACCGAAGTATAGTAAAATCAAAAGGAGATTGAGAAATTACTTTTTCAGCACGGAAAATATCTTCGCCTGAATAGTTCTTAACCAATTCTTCTTTAACATCCTCCTCAGATACCACACCGCCGGCCCTACCATAAACCGAGGTTGAGCTTGCAAAGATAATCCATTGAATGGATCCCTTTTTGGCCTCATTTACAACGAGCTGTACTCTTTCAGGGTAATCCATTCTGCCTTCATATTTTCTCCGTGCAGGTGGAATATTTAAAAAGAGTATGTCCGAATCCCAAAAAGAGCTGTTTTCAGGGTTAACCAGGGTATCCGGAATCTCTATTAAATAAGGTGTGATCCCGGAATTTTTTAAAAGTGAGATCTTTTTTTTAGTGGTGGTTGAGCCCTGAACAATGTACGAGTTTTTTAAAAGCTGCTGAGCAACAGGGAAACCAAGCCAGCCACATCCTAAAACAGATATTTTCATAAATTTATTTAGTTCGATTGGGCCGGAAAGGTAACTACTGAATAAGTCATTGTAAAAAATTGACTGCTTTTACGGAAAATTACCGGATTCAAACAAATTTTCTGCAAGTAAACCGGTTGTTAATTACGCCGCATCTAAAAAAGTTCACGATCATTTCGTAATGATAGGTTACCTTATCTTTAAGATTGATTCTGCGATCCGGTATGCCGGATGTGGAATAGAAGTCTGTTCAAAGTCATTCTGTATTGAAATCTGAATCGTATTAAAAAACTAAACCGTACTTATAGTATATGTCAGGTAACAAAATAGCAATAATTGGTGCCGGCATTACCGGTTTAACCACTGCCTGTGAACTCCAAAACAGTGGTTATTCTGTTCATCTTTTTGAAAAAAGAAGTGAGCCGGGAGGAGCGATAAAATCGGCAAAACATAATGGTTGGCTGATTGAATACGGGCCCAATACACTGTTGCTTAAAGACCAGGAGATTAAAAATTTTCTCGAACGTTCAGGCATGGGCACTGAGCTTGTTGCAGCTAATCAGGAAGCAGAAAAAAGATATATCGTTAAAAACGGATCACTGGAACCCCTGCCATCTTCTTTATTGACTGCAATAAATACACCATTGTTCAGCCTCCGGGCAAAACTCAGAATATTGTTCGAACCTTTTATAACCCGCAGCCGGAACAGGGATCAAACTGTTGCAGATTTTGTTGAACGCAGGCTGGGGAAAGAGATCCTGGAGTATGCCATTAACCCTTTTGTTGCCGGGATATTTGCAAATAACCCGGACGAACTCTCATTACGTCATGCATTTCCCGTTATGGACGATCTGGAGAGATCTTACGGATCACTTATTGTGGGTGCAGTATCAAAGGCTTTTAAAAAAACCGGATCAAATAAAACGGAGCGTAAACTTATTTCATTTAAAAACGGACTGCAGTCGTTACCATCAGCATTGGCGGGCCGTCTTAAAAATTGCCACTATAACCACAATATTAAGTCCGTTCAATTCAGAGAGGAGGGTTGGGTAGTTGATACACAAATGGGTAAATATGGCCCATACGATCAGGTTGTTGTTACAATCCCACTTCATAAATGGACCCAAACTCTATTACCTGTAGGTAACAGGGAACTCCAGGCACTGGGAAATGTGAAATATCCTCCGTTGTCTGTTTTACTGCTCGGCTTTAAAAAGGAGAACGTAGAACATCCACTGGATGGATTTGGATTCTTGGTTCCCAATAACGAAAACCGGTCCGTTCTTGGCGCACTCTTCAGTTCAACCCTGTTTAAAAACCGGGCGCCCAAGGATCATCATCTGATTACTGTCTTTGTGGGCGGCGGACGCCAGCCCGAACTTGCTGAAAAGGAGAGTGAAGAGTTATTGAAGATTGTACTCAAAGATCTCAATGAACTCATTGGCCTGAACGGGGATCCTGTTTTTAAGGAGCATGTATACTGGCCTCATTCCATTCCGGGATACTTTCCAGGTTATGATAAAGTGCTTGATACGTTGGCGGATATTGAAGAGAAAAATCCGGGCCTCTATCTGGCAGGTAATTTCAGGGATGGTATTTCGGTGCCCGACTGTATTAAAAACGGATTGAGATTAAGTGAACGGATCAGGCTTGAAACCACTGAATAGACCCAGTATAATAGATGCTTCCCTGTGTTAAACTTCCGGTCTTGCGGAAAACAGTTCCAGCACCTGCTGCAGTATATTTTTACCCATAAACGTCACGCGTTCGCGCCGTCCCAAGGCAAGGAATCTCAACAACAGACGTAAATCGTGCATCAGGTAGGGTGGCTGAGTTACAAGAGTTTCATTTTCTATGATGTAATCCCAGTCTAATTCATTTTCGAATTTTACACCATGTTTTTGCATAGTCAATTTGTAGATGTTTGCAATCAGCCCATATCCAATAGTAGTAGGATGGAGGCCGTCGAGGCTGAAAATTCCGCCACGCTTCAATTTTCCAGTCTCATCATCAATTTGCAGATAGTCTGTTGTAATTTTGGCCCGCCCATTTTCGTCAACAAGATGTTTTGTGTTTTCATTTTTTTGTAGTGCGTTGATAAAATCAGGCGGATAAGGTTTGATGGCATCCGATTTTTTTCTTCTTCGTGCAACGGCACTTACATGGCGCTGAACGGGAACAACGGTATATCCAAACTCATCGGCAACA
>JBBDMD010000054.1:0-6947 GCA_040878515.1 Balneolaceae bacterium
GCCCGGATCCACCGGCAGCATTCTATTTGAATGGACTTCAGAACGTGAAAGTTTTTCAGGGTCACTTGTTTTAACCGAATCCGGCGGATCTTTTGAAGTTGATATGATTGAAGAGAATAGCCATACCATTCAGAGTGAAAATATAGAAAGCCTCCAGATTATTTATCGTTTTGATGAAGAATTATGATTAAAAAATAACCTGACAGGTTTCAAGTTCAAAAATCTATAAGATTATTTACCCGGCATCTTTGCAACAAGATTCCGGAGGAATCACGGGTCGGTAATCCTTCCACAATCCAATGAACAAACCTTCGTATCGAACATCACAAAAAAAATAATATTATCTGAGATTCAGTAAGGAAATTGTATCTTTATATACGCCTTTGGAAACATTTATTCAGGGTGGTAATTTAAAGAATTCAATTTGTTAGTAATCGTCCTACAGGAAACCCTCAATGAATCACTCTTTATCTGAACTTCGTGATGCCGCTGAAGAATTTGCAAAAATTGGCGGGAATGCAACCCTGAATCATTTTAAAAAAACATTCCGGCTTGAATTCAAAGCCGATGATTCGCCGGTTACTAACGCCGACCGTGATGCGGAAATGCTGATCAGAGACGAGATTAATAAGAATTTCCCTGCACACGGAATAATTGGTGAGGAGTTTGGCAGGGAGAGAGAAGATGCTGATATTGTCTGGGTACTCGACCCAATTGACGGCACACAATCTTTTATCCACGGTATCCCGCTATATACAACTCTAATAGGTATACTGGTGAATGGAGTCCCCGAAGTGGGTGTAATCTATGCTCCGGCACTGGGTGAGTTGGTATCAGCAGCCACAGGCCATGGAACAGCACTGAATGGTGAATCGTGCTCAATACGGGAATGTGACTCCCTGGACAAGGCTACTTTCCTTTCTACTGAAGTTAGTACTTTTGAAGATTATGGCTTTTTGAACCCTTTTCAACAGCTATTATCAAAAACACGCCTGCACCGAACCTGGGGTGATGCTTACGGACATTTAATGGTAGCAACGGGAAGGGCCGATATAATGTTTGATCCCATTTTAAATATATGGGATGCTGCAGCGTTACTTCCGGTTGTAACAGAAGCCGGCGGAAAATTTACGGATGTAAAAGGGAAAACAACTATTCATACAGGCAATGGAATCTCCTCGTCTTCCGGATTATTACCTGAAATATTATCTTTTTTTGAAGAGAATTAAATTATGCATTTTACCCGCTATATAACTTTACTATTTGTTGTAATTATTACAGGATCGACGGTATCAAACAGCTATGGACAGAGCTGGGATTTCGAAAAATATCCAAAGCTGGACATCTCTTTTCAGCACCTTGATGCTGAAATCAGATTACATGAGAATGGATTAATTGAGGGAGACTTACTCTACAATTTTCGTTTTAATGTGGACGGCGTGGATTCGCTTATATTTGATGGCACACGGATGGATATAACAGGTTTAAGTATCAATAATAATCCGGCAGAATTTAGTGTAGAAAAGGATATTATCATTATTTATTTGCCCGTTCAGTTTGAGTCTTCTGATTCCGCTTCTCTGAGAATTCAGTACAGAACCGATCCGGGATTTGGAATACATAAAAATCACCTGGACACAAGCTGGAGCTCTCTCTTACCGAGGAGTGTTAGGCACTGGTTACCGGTGATTGATCACCCAAGGGCGCGTTTTACCACAGAAATGGTGTTTACTTATCCATCCGGTAAAACAATAATTTCGAATGGCAGAAAAGGGGACTCCGATATTGTTTCTGTCGAGGAAGAAGTAACAACGTTCACTTCATCAAGACCGCTTGCTGCCAGTTCACTTAACTGGGCTTATGGAGACCTTGAATTAGTAGCATCCACAATTGATAATTATCAGTCGCAATCTCAGGATGCGTCTGCATTTCAACGCCGGTCCGACTCACAAATATATTTCTATTCCGAATTACCACAATCTGAAGATGAAGAACTTCTTTCGGTTGCGGCAAGTGCGTTCGAATCTGTTCAGGCAGATCTGGATGTGCGTTATCCTTTCAGAGATCTCTATATTGTATTGCTGGAGGATGACAAATGGGAAATAAAACCCTACTCAAGTGGTGTTTTATATATGTTCAGAAACCAGGGGAATCTGGAAACTCAAATACGAAAGGGGGTCTTGAATCAGTGGATTGGCGGATATATCACTGAAGAGCAATGGTCGGATGCGGCAGCTGTTCAGCTGCTGACTGCTTATCTGGCAAACCGGCTTTTTGAACTCCAATTAACCTCGGATGAGGAAGAGGCACCATATCATACCCTATCATTTTCTGAGTTTTCCAAATGGGCGTATTATTTAAGCCAGACTGATACTTCATCATTTTACCGCGACCTTGCATCGATTCCTCAAACTTTGTTTCAGACAGATCAAAGAATTTTATCGTGGAATACATTGGCCGAAGTGATCTATAAACAAACCGGTCAGCCATATTTTGAAATACCTCAGCCCGGACCTGTTGAAATCGATACTGTTGATGAAATTGAATACAGAGTAGTGATGGACTGGAATGAAGATGAGAACAGCATCGAACTAAATTTTGAAGCTCTGGATGAAGAAATAACCGAACTGGTAAGTGTGATTGCTGAAGAAATTAATATTTCCGGTACCGATCAGACCGAGTTAACCTTTACAGGTGGTTCAGATAGTTTTATTCTGAATGTATCACCAGGTGTTGATAATGTAAAATTACAGCTTCCTTCCAGAGATGATGTCATTCTCAGGGAAGATAAACCTTCTCTGTTCTGGATTTATCAGCTGCGAAACGATGAATCAGCAGAGCGCAGAATTCAAGCTGCTAAAGCCCTGGCAGATGTTAACGATAACCCTGATCTGCAGCTTGCACTTACCGATTTACTACAGGCAGAGACAAACCCGGAAGTTTATGCCGAAATCTTAAGATCATTGTCTGAAATTACAATGGGTGCATCCGGAACCGAACAGATATTTTTAGATCGTATTTCAGATACTCAACCCGAAGCCGTACAGTATGCAGCAATTGAAGCACTCAGCAACTTCACCGGAAACGAGCAGGTAGTTCAGCGGCTGCAATCAATCATTACAAACGGCAGACAAGAGGAGATTCAAAAAGAGGCTATCCATTCGCTGGCTAAAATAACCGGACCTGAGCAATTCAGAGAGATAGTGGAATCCCTGGTAACGCAGGAATCTGTATTGCCTCATGTACCTCTTTTATTAGAAAAATTGGCGGAAAAAGAAGAGATAGAGACAGTTAACCGGCTTTCAGGAACTTTTTTAAATGATAGTTTCCCAACCTCAATACGGCTTAGGATGCTGGATCTGTTAACTGACTTTGACAGATCATCGATAAACTGGGAAGAGAGATTGCCCGGCCTGTTGTCCGACAGGGATCCCCGAATTCGATATATTTCTGCCGAAGCCCTGCAGTTTATTAATCCGGACCGAAAGAGTGAATTAATTAATATCCGTTTAGTAGAGGAGTACGATGAGCGTGTTAGGCGAATGCTCCGGGAGATGGAGTGATTCGACTCTTTTTCAAATCTTCTATTGGTATTATAAACCCAAATTAGATTTTAGATGTTTTTGTCTTGCAGCCAATTTTGAAACTTATAGATTTAAGTTTAAGTACATTCTATACAGTAAGATATAATTCGTGTTTTGGTGTCGGTACTTCTGACAAAATTATTATTGTACAATGATTATTTTGGGAAAACTTCCACAAGTTGTAAGTAAAAATAACTTTAGATCTACATTTTTGTCAGTCTGAACTACTAATTTTACCCAAAACCCTGCTCTAATGAGATTTAAACTGAAAAGGTGAAAGAAAATAGCCCTGGGCAAGGCCGACTCCGGAGGCCGCCACCCAGGATTAAGATGGCGGCATTAATAAACTTACTGCTTAATCCATTTTGCAATTTCCTTAAAACCGGCCGAACTGCCATAGCTCAGAATGCCTACTTTGTATATTTTTGCGCTTAACCACATGGTGCCGGCAAATGTAAATAGCATCAGAACCATTGCGAGGCTGGTTTGCCAGATGGGTACCTCCGTAATGGCAATCCGGGTAACCATCACAATAGGAGCAAAAAATGGAACCATGGATCCGATCACTGAGAGAAGACTGTCAGGGCTTCTCATGGCGTGAAACATGATAAAATATGCAATCATGATGGGTACCGTTATTGGCAGCATCAGCTGTTGCGTATCCGTTTCAGAATCTGCTGCTGAGCCTATAGCCGCAAAAAGAGAAGAATAGAGCAGATAGCCAAGCAGAAAAAAGAGTACAAAATAGACGATCAGTGATGTTTCGATAGTTGGAATGTCCAGAAAAGCGGGCAGTTCCACATTCGTTTGGTTTAGATCATTTTGGAGTTGCGAGGTCTGGCCGCCCATAAATGTTGCAGCAACAGGGCCCGCCAGGGCACTTAAGCCCAGTAGTGCAAGGATCCAGAATCCAAATTGAGTAATGGCAAGGGCACCCACACCTGCCATTTTACCCGATAAAAGCTCAATAGGTTTAACCGATGATGTGATAACCTCCACTATGCGGTTCGTTTTTTCTTCTATTACACCCCGCATGATATAACCACCATATCCGAAGATGGCAGCAAAAATGATGACACCCATGGCCATTCCTACAAAGGATAAAAAGGCGGTATCATCTTCTTTTTCTTCTCCTTCCTGCGATAACCGTCTTGAGTCGAAGGCAATATTTGATTCGAAGATATTCTGAATATCCTGACTCACTTCAGCCCGTTTTAACCTCTCCTCGCGTACCACTTCCCGGAGATCGGATCGAATGGTGGATAGTAACTGCAAACCGCCGCTTCCGCTGTAGATAAGCTCAAGAGGCCGGTCATTTGAAATGTTCTCTTCACTGATAATTATATATCCGGTAATATCATCACTTTGTACCAGGGATCTCAGAGAATCAACGGAAAGGTGCGAATAATCCAGGTACTGTTCGCTGTTCATTTCTTGCAGGGATTGTACTACCTGAGAAGTTTCATCCACAATGCCGATTTGGAAAGTTACATCACTTTCCCAAACGGTTATAAGTATCATGGCACCAATTAAAATGGCAAAACCTACAGGAACTAATATAGTGGCTGCTATAAATCCTTTACTCCTGACTCTCGTAAGGTATTCTCGCTTCAGTACAAGGAATACTTGTCTCCAGTTCATAGTTCAGATGGTTTCTTTTTTGATATTGTCTTCACCCACTGTAGAAATGAAGATTTCATTAAGAGAGGGCTCAACCAGTTGAAATTTATGAATGTCAGCCTTTTCCATTGCTTTTTTCAGTATTACCTGATGATCCTGACCATTTAAAATCCTGATTTCTGCAAAATTAGTGGATCGGTTATTGATGCGTACTTCACTCAGATTATCCAGAAAACTGCTGTCGCCATGAAATTCAAGAAGGACAGTGTTTTTCCCGAATTTTTTCTTGATCTCCCTGAGATTGCCGGTCAGAACCACTTTGCCATTATTAAAAAGACATATATCATCACACATCTGTTCAACCTGTTCCATTCTGTGTGTTGAAAAGAGTACAGTCTTTCCATTATCCCGAAGCTCAATAATAATTTCTTTCAGAAGTTCGCTGTTAATCGGATCCAGGCCGCTAAATGGCTCATCAAAAATATAAATATCCGGATCATGAACAATTGTGGCAATAAACTGAATTTTTTGGCTCATCCCCTTGGAGAGTTCACCCACTACTTTTGAATGCCAGTCGGATGCACTAAATCGTTTTAACCAGTACTTGATTTTATCGCGGGCATCTGCCGCATACAAACCTTTTAACTGTGCCAGGTACATCAGCTGCTCGCCCACTTTCATCTTTTTGTAAAGTCCGCGTTCTTCGGGCATATACCCAATCATCTTTTGGGTTTTTGGGCTTACTTTTATGTTATTGACTGTGATCTCTCCTTCATCCAGTGGCAGGATGTAGTTAATCATTCGGATGGTGGTTGTTTTACCCGCCCCATTAGGTCCGAGAAGACCGAAGATCTTGCCTTGTTCGGCAGTAAATGATACGTTATTTACAGCCTTGGTAGCCCCGAACGATTTACTGACATTTTGAACGCTGATTGTAACCATGATCAATAATTAAACTATTTGTATTTTTTAAAAAAGAACCCGATCACAATTGAGCAGTTACAGTATGAAATATTAATGTAACAGTAAAGGTTAAGTATTAAAAAAAAGTACACGTTGCAGATAGCCGAATCTTTTTCTTTATTCATGATGAAACCGGGGTTTATCACGTGAAAATTCTAACATAGTTACATTTAAATCTATGAAAATTGTACATATCACGGCCGAATGTTATCCGGCTGCAAAAGCCGGCGGTTTAGGGGATGTTGCGGGAGCCCTGCCAAAATATTTGAATCAGTCAGGCCATGATTCAACAGTTATACTGCCTTTTTACCATAACGAATGGATGAAGGCTGCCGAAACTGAAGTTATACATAAAGGGAAAGCACCTTTTGGATCCGGATCTTTTGAATTTAGAATACAAAAGTTAATAGAACCATCGCTGGGCTTCCCTTTAATTCTTGTGGATATCCCCGGAAAGCTTGACCGGCCGGGTATCTATACAGATCCATGGTCGGGGCATCCATACTGGGATGAAAAAGAGAGATTTTTTAGTTTCCAGATCGCAGCGCTTGAATGGCTCGTTAATCAAAAGGATTTGCCGGATATCGTTCACAGCCACGATCATCACACCGGATTAGTTCCGTTTATGATGCAGCAGTGTTTCAGATTTGAGAAATTCCGTGAAATTCCAACCATTCTTACTATTCATAACGGAGAATACCAGGGACGGCATAATATGGACAGTTATTCACTGCTGCCTGCATTTAACCTGGAGAATATTGGACTGCTGGAGTGGGATGG
>JBBDMD010000055.1:0-1296 GCA_040878515.1 Balneolaceae bacterium
GTTTCATCTGCCCATTCACAAACATCTCCAGCTGATTGTTATAATATGGTGAATCTTCTTTTGTGCTTTGTCCATATGCTAAAATTGAATAGGCCCGTGGCACTTCGCCAAACTCCACGGCAAATACCCAGCCATCACCGCCCTGTGAACATCGCCCCAGGCTGCATTCCAGTCTCCATACCGCTCTTTAGTCTCATCAACAGCCCACTCAAACGCTTCCGCAGCCCGGGTGTAATCTGCAAGTCCATAGGGCGTGGAGTCCGGGTTGTTATAAGACCACGGTTGTTTAAACGGTCGTTCAGGATTTGCCGAGTATTCAACTGACTGAGGGGTGCTCTGTACTCTTAATTACTGTAGATTAATGAGAACCTGACCGTTTAAAGAGGTTTGAAATTCGCTGTTCTTTACTGCAAATTTTCCATTTATAATTACAAATTCAACTCCTTCAGAAAGTTGGTGGGGATCACTATATGTGGCTTTATCCTGCAGATTTTCCAGATCAAAAATAGTGATATCGGCGATCTGGCCTTCACGCAATATCCCGCGGTCATACAATCCAAAAACCGAGGCGGGCAGGCTTGTCATGCTTCGAATAGCAAACGGCAAATCTATCAACCGGTCTGCCTTTACATATTTTGATATTTTTCTCGGAAATGAACCATAATTCCGCGGATGAACCACACCTTTCCCCATCTCCACCAGGCCTCCGTCAGAACTGGTCATGTTCCAGGATTGACTCATAAACCGGGCAACATCATCTTCATGCATATTGAATGAAACGATAAGTGGATTTTGCACTTTAATTAAACTAAGGGCAGCGTCGATCGGATCTTCACCAAACTCCACGGCAATTTCACTCAATCTTTTACCTTCCAGGGCCGAATCGGAAGAATAATCGGCTATTTGAATACTTATGGCTCCACCCCTTCGCACCAGGTTGGCCGCCATTTCAATCTTAATCTCTTCAAGTAGTTCCGGGTCTTCCATGCGGTTCAGCATCTCGGAGCGCCCGCCCTCACGGGCCCATGCCGGAATCAGTACTGCCGTTAAATTTGTTGATGAGGCCGGATATGGATACTGATCAGTAAAAACCTCAATCCCCTCTTCGCGTGCACGTTCAATCCTGCTTACAACTGCCGCAGAATATCCCCATACACTCGTACCAAGCGCTTTAACATGTGATACAATTCCGGGTAAATTACCCTCATCCGCAATTCGGATCACTTCGTCTACCGATGCAATCAATCCAACATTATAATCCGATTCGTCCCGGATATGGCTGCTGTAAACGCCATT
>JBBDMD010000056.1:0-6816 GCA_040878515.1 Balneolaceae bacterium
AAGTATTTTCGGCAAATGGGCCTACGGTAAAAACGTCTGTATCCATAGTTTAAACTAAAAAAGGATGCAACGGTAACCATTGCATCCTTTTAAAAATGAATAAATAAGAACTTACTTCTTGTTGTATCGTTTATTGAAACGATCAATTCGGTCAGCTTTCTTGGAAATTTTTTGGTCTTTGTTGTAAAACGGATGATTCTTGGAGTCAACCTCACTTTTATAAACGCCATCTTTGACGTCCATTGTACTGCGGGTTTTCAATTCTGAACCATCGCTCAAAACTACTGTAATTTCTTTATATTTTGGATGGATTCCTTTTTTCATATCTCTGATATTGGTTTTTTCTTCAATAGACATCAAAGATAAGAGATCATTACTCTTTTTGCAATCATCTATTCACCGGAAAAATCTTCATCATCAAATCCGCCCATACCGCCAAGCATGCTTCCCAGCATGTCGTTATAAGACCTGACATCATCCACATCTTCTTTTCCGATTTTTGAATTTTGATGAAGTGCTTCGATCACCAAATCCATCATAGGATATTGATCCGATCCGTTTATATGTTTTTTTACCAGTTTTTTTAAACCATTTACATCATCCAGCATTTTCTTATACGCCTTATCATCAATAAGATCCGGAATTTCAAGCTCGTTGCCGCCTGCAAACCAGTTTAATATTTCCTGGTAAGGATCTTCTGATTTTTCATCCACTCTTTTTTGCGGATCGGGAAATTGAGTTTTAAATGTGGTATTAATGGCTTTTCCGATGATGTGTTTCGCCACATTTAAAGCTCCCTCCTGCTCCCCCTCGTATACAAGCTCAAGTTTACCGGTTAATGCCGGAACCATTGCGTAGAGATCCGTAACCCTCAGAGTTGTCTTTCTCTCGCCATTCGATATGGCCCGCCGTTCAGCGGCAGACAGCACCTGCTCCATAGCCGTTATCGTCATTCGGGTGGATACACCGCTTTTCTGATCTATGTATTCACTCTTTCGAGCCTCGAAGGCTACGTTTTCCAGAACTTCCCTGTAGATTTCCGGGATTTCAATTTCCACGCTGTTCTTACGTTCATTCCAGGCTTCCTGCCGGGTAATCTGAATCGCAGTTTCAATATCACGCGGGTAGTGAGTAACAATTTGAGAGTCAATACGATCCTTTAGCGGTGTAATAATATTACCCCGGTTTGTATAATCCTCCGGATTGGCAGAAAACGCCATCGATATATCAAGCGGAATCCTAACATTAAATCCACGGATTTGAATATCTCTTTCCTGCATGATATTCAGCAGTGCTACCTGAAGCCGGGGCTGCAGATCGGGAAGCTCATTAATCACAAAAATCCCGCGGTTTGTCCTTGGAATCAGGCCAAAATTGATTACATCTTCATCTGCAAGTGAAAGTCTGAGTGATGCTGCTTTAATAGGGTCGAGGTCGCCAATCAGATCGGCCACTGTGGTATCGGGTGTTGCCAGTTTCTCCCCATAACGAAACTCTTTATTTAACCAGCTGATGGGCGTATCATCTCCCATCTCATCAATTTTTGTTCGGGCAAATTTTGATACGGGATTGAAAGGATCATCATTGATTTCCGATCCTTTCACTATAGGTATCTCCTCATCCAGCAGATGCACCATCATTCTGAGAATACGGGTTTTTGCCTGTCCGCGAAGACCCAGCAGAATGAAATCGTGTTTAGCCAGAATTGCATTTTGCAATTGCGGAATCACAGTTTTGTCATATCCCAGTATTCCCGGGAAAAGCGGTTCATCACTTTCTATTTTACTAATCAGATTTTTTCTCATCTCTTCCTTTACAGAGAAAGATTTCCATCCGCTTTTCTTTAACTCGCCAAGTGTTTTTATATGTTTACTCATTCGCCTTCTTTTGCTACTGTGATCATTGATTAGTTATAACTGATTTAATCAGAACTTCATTTCGAATCAATCCCGTTTTTTGCTAATATATTTCTGATCATGGCTGATTTAATTTTTGTCTCTTCCCATTCATTAACCGGATCAGAATCACTGGTAATAGCTCCTCCAACCGGGTAGATATACGAATTATTTTGTACTATTGCGGTACGAATCACCACATTGAAATCAAAATCTCCATCCGGGTTAAAATAACCGATGGCACCGGAGTAGATACCTCTTCTGTATGATTCAAGTTCGTCAATGGTATTCATCACCTTTATTTTAGGTGCACCGGTCATCGATCCCATTGGAAAACAGGCTTTAACAATTTCAACCGGGTTTACATGATCATCAACCTCAGCTTCAACGGCAGAAATTAACTGGTGAACAGTTACAAAGGTCTGAATATCGTAAAGTTTCGACACACGAACACTTCCGGTTTTGGCCACCGCCGAGAGATCATGACGAACAAGATCCACAATCATCAGATTTTCGGCCCTGTTTTTCTCATTCATCAGCAACTCTTTTTGGATTTCATCCGCAAGTGGTTCTAAAGAACGGGCCGAGGTGCCTTTAATAGGCTCCGAAAGTATCCTGTTCCCTTTCTTTTTTAAAAACCGCTCAGGGGATGCACAACAGATGCTCAACCCCGGTATTTGAATAAAACTTCCGAACGGTACGGGATTTATATCTCTCATTTTCTGGTATAACCAGTATGGATCCCCTATGTAATTACCCGTAATGGGGTAGGAAAAGTTAAGCTCATAAAAATCTCCTTCCCTGATCATCTCTTTGATCATCAATACTTTTTTTACATACTCCTCTTCCTCCATTTCACTGTTCATCGATTCGATCAATCCTGTACTTAAACTTTCTTCTACAGTGTTTCCTTTCGGAATTCTTCCCAGAACAGTTTTAATCTCACCCTTTTCTACCTTAAGCAGCAGGGAGGGCTCCATAAAGTAATAATCGGGTATTTGATTTGAAGAGGGATGAGTAGATCTGAGATTCTCAATATAATCCTTCAAATCATACCCTAAATAACCAAACAGCCAGTTCTTTTTTTGGGCTTGATACTCTTTTAATGCCTCCCAGGGGTCCATTTCAAATATTCTGGATTCTCCCTCTTCCCTGATCGTTATTTTTTTGCCAAATGCCGAGATTGACGAGATCGGTTTTGACGCAATATAACTCGTTTCGGATGAGGCATGATCCGCAAACTGCGATTCCAGAATGATCAATTCTTCGGATTTCAATTGATCTCTCAATAAATCCACAATATCATTTAACTTCTTGTTTTCCATCTGGTGATGATAAAAGATTTCTTTCGTTTTTGGTACAAGTTTCGATCTTAACAATTCGCTGATTACCTTACATGAAACGTATTTAAATCATTTCGATGTACAAACAGACATTTCGGCCGCTTCTATTCAGATTAACTGCTGATCAGGCTCATGAAGTAACCATCAAACTGGCAACGTATATAGCAAAAAAAAACTGGATGCTTAAGTCTGCAAGGAGCATCTATTGTTATTCCAATCCATCTTTGTCTCAAAATATATGGGGATTACACTTTCCAAATCCTGTTGGACTTGCCGCCGGTTTTGATAAAAATGGAACAGTTGCTCCTTTTATGGCCAGTCTCGGTTTTGGTTTCATTGAAATAGGCAGTGTGACCGCCAATCCATCTCCCGGGAATCCCAAACCAAGAAGTTTCAGGCTTCCCACGGATCAGTCGCTGATAAACAGGCTGGGATTAAACAATGAGGGAGCCCAGACTGTTTCAAAGCGATTAAAAAAAATCAATTTACCAGTTCCTCTAGGCGTAAATATTGCCAAAACACACGATCCCGGGATTGTTGGAAACAAAGCCCTTTTGGACTATAAAATCAGTTTTGATCTTTTTAAAGACCTGGCCGACTATATAACGATAAACATTTCCTGCCCGAATACACAAGAAGGTAAAACATTTGAAGATCCAAAATCTCTCAATTCACTTCTTGAAATCCTTCAGATCGGCAAAGATTCAAGCTTACCACCTGTACTTGTTAAGTTTTCCGTGGACCTCTCCGACCTACAGTTGAGCGAGTTGATAAGTGTAGCCGAAGAGCATGCCATCAGCGGTTATGTGGCAACCAATACCTCCTCAGAGCGAAATAATTTACAGACTCCATCCGGTAAAATTTCGTCTATTGGCAAAGGTGGATTAAGCGGTAAAGCCATCTCTCACAGAAGTACCGAAATCATTGAAAAAATTTACACACTTACAAAGGGCGAGAAAAAAATTATTGGCGTGGGCGGTATCAGCAGCGGAAGAGATGCGATTGATAAATTAAAGGCAGGTGCTGATCTTCTGCAGTTATATACGGCATTGGTTTATGAAGGCCCTGCCGTGGTGAAAAAAATCAACAAGGAGATTGTTACTTATTTAATGAAGAACGGTATCGAACATATTTATCAAATCAAAAAAGTTAAGGGTTCACAGCAAAGGTAAAAACACATCGAACAGGTTCAGCTGAGTTCAGCGGTTCAAATATCAAGTATTGATCCATAGCCTGCTCAAATGCCTGGGGAATACCGCTCCTGTCCATACTGCTAATCTGTTTGTAGCTAAGAACATCACCATCCGGGGCAATCTCAAATAAATAGTCAAGTTCTGCACTCATATCCATCTCCTCTGCCCAATCCGGATAATCCACTAGATTGAGAAATTGATCTAGTCCGCCTCTCACTTCAGGATTTTCCGGGTGTTCAAAGCAGGCGTTTATCTCCGAACCGGATTCATCCTCAATAATATCATCGCCCGTTAACTTCTCTGTGGCGGATTGATTGTTTACTTCATCTGATTCCGGTTTTTTCAGTAACGAATTCAGACGCTTTACTTTTGAAATTACCGGGCTGAATGAATGCTCCTCTTCAATTTCAGTGAGTACAGAGCGTGTGCTATCCCAGTACTCACCTTCAAATGGGAATGCCGCCTCTTCAGAACCTAAAGTATCCGCTGGCTCTATATCAGGACCCTGATTATTTTCAGTAATTATACGATCCGCTGATGGCACAATTATACTATCTCGGATGGCCATATTCTCACTCTGCCCCGTGCCGGCTCCATCCTTTTGATTTAACCAGCGGGTGATCTCTTCAGGGTTTTCCATGCTGTCTCTGGCTGCCGCCATATACTCTTTGGCACTTTCAAAGAGTAAAAGTGCTTTTTCATCAGGTTCAGTCGCTTTATTTGCAAGTTTTCGGAACTCTGAAGCAAGTGTTGCCGGATCCTCAACTGAATTGGTCCGAATTATATTTGCATACTGATACTTAACCTCGTTTTCGATATAAGAGTCCGTAGTTTCCACCGCTAACTGAAACCGGTTCGCTACCCGCCTTGTGTAAAGAGAAGAAGGATAATTATCAGCAAGTTGCCGTGCGTATTTAAGAGCTTCATCACGATTTCCTTCAAGTAATAAAATTTCGGTCAGGGAGTAGAGAGACTGAGCTGATAGCCTGCTGTCTAAATTATTCTCAACCACTTTATTATAATATACCTTTGCACTGTCTGCCATATCCAGGGACAGAAAAAACACATTTGCCAATCGATACTGAAGTTCATTGATTTTTATTCTTGACTTTTCTTTTTCTTCGGGAGTGCGCGGTATATCGTTAATATTTATTCCAGCCGGGGTGATCGAGTTGTTTTCAGTTTCACTGCCATTGTTCTCTTCTGGAATTTCAATTCGGGAAAGTACATCTGTAGGGCCGCCGCCACGTATTGCGGATCTCCTTCTCCAATTATCTACCAGGGGCCGGTTTCCCCAGATTGCCCTGAAGCTAAGCTCAGCATCAAGTAACCTGGCCTGATTACGGATATTTAAAAACCCATCTTCCGTAGTTTCTGAGGCAATTAATGAACTGTCTTGCGCTTCATCGGCCACAATCATTTGATTCTTCCTGTTTTGCAGCCTCTTCTCCTCTTCCCGGAGCTCCTCAATCCGTTTTTGTTGTATTTCCAGGATTACGGAATCAAATTCTGCCGGTTCCAGCATGCCTAATGATAATAAACTATCCATCCTTACAATCTCGCTTTTAACATTGGCATATTCACCAAACGATTCCGACAGTTCAGAGGCATTAAAATCGGCTGGCAGCAGGTTTGGGTCAATATTCTCCCTTGAAGCTGAATCAAAATATGCTGCAGCCATAGAAAAGTTATCAAAATCATCTCTGTATACTTCTGCCAGGCCTAAATAAACTTTTGCCCTGGTTAAATTATCAGCCGGCCTGAAACGGTTTCTCAGAATTTGATTAAATCGTTTCAATGCTTCCTCCCTGTTACCCTGCAGCTGATACGTTCTGGCGATCTCATAAGCCAGATCTTCGCGCTGATCTATATATTTATCATCCCTCTCCAACAGACTATAAACCGAAATTGCCTTTTCATAATTACCCAGTTCCCTGGATACTTCCGCTTCTTTTCTGAGAGCATTATATTCCAGGTTGTAGTCTGTATTCAGATTACCGATACGGTTATATGCTACAGAAGCGCGGTTGTAATCATTTTCAATTTCCATTAACTGCCCATACAGAAACAGAGCCCGGCCTTTCAGATCCTGAGTTTTCAGATCATCTATGGAAAATGAGAGGTAATTAAGAGCCGCAGACCAATTCTCAAGCTCCGTATAATGCTGTGCAATCATCAGATAAACTTCAGCCAGCAGATTTGGGTCCCACTCGTCAATGGCATTGATTTCAGCTTCAAGAAATTGAATGCCAGTTTGGAAAGACTCCATTTCAAGAAAGGTTCTTCCATGCCATAAAATTGACAGTTTCTTTTCATAGTTTGAACCAATCGTATAGAGCTCCTGGTATTTTTCGAGTGCCGAAAAATATTCACTTCTGTAGTAAT
>JBBDMD010000057.1:0-6801 GCA_040878515.1 Balneolaceae bacterium
TTCGTGGTAATGAACTTCCAGTTTATGCCACGAAGACTCGAGGACGCGAAGCAACACGAAGAACTTGGGCTCCAAATAAACTAATAAATTTAAGTAGGGCTGCGGCCAACTATACTTTTTGGACATCCTCCCAGGGATGGTAGTCTTAGGGTTTTGAGAATTAATTGTAGTTGATTCAACGATTAAACCACCCCTAAATCCCCTCCTTGAAAAAGGAGGGGACTTTCATTAATTGCATTCAAAGTAATTATGAATCGAACTCAGGTTATTACTTCGATTCAAACAGTTGCAGCAGCATGTTTGCGGCTTTGTAGGAACTGATCTTTCCCTGCTGAACCTTTTGTTCTGTTTCTTTTAATTTATCCCTGACAGCAGGATGCTTATAAAATTTTTCCTTCAGCTGCTGATGAATGGTTTCATACATCCAGAAAGCGACCTGTTCTTTTCTTCGCTCATGGAAATACCCGTTATCCTTTGTCAACTGCTGATACTTCATAATCTCTTCCCAGAGAGTATCGATTCCTGATTTTTGAAGTGCCGAGCAGGTCAGTACCGGCGGTTCCCACTTTGATGGAGAAGCCGGAAACAGGGATAAAGCGTTTTTGAACTCACTCTGGGCACGTTCTGCTGCCCTGATATTTTCTCCGTCCGCTTTATTAATGGCAATCATATCGGCCATTTCCACGATCCCTCGCTTTATACCCTGAAGCTCATCACCGGCACCCGGAATCATCAGAAGCAGAAAAAAATCAACCATAGAGTGTACTGCTGTTTCGGATTGTCCAACGCCAACGGTTTCTATAAAAATAGTGTCGTAACCGGCTGCTTCACACAGCAGCAAAGTTTCACGGGTTTTCCTTGCCACGCCCCCAAGTTTGCCTGATGCGGGTGAAGGCCTGATAAAAGCATTTTCATGGTTGGAGAGCGTATTCATGCGTGTTTTATCCCCCAAAATGCTTCCGCCCGACCGGCTGCTGCTTGGGTCTATCGTCAAAACGGCGAGTTTTTTATCCCGTTCAATTAAAAACTGTCCCAATGCTTCAATAAATGTACTCTTGCCAACACCGGGAACACCTGTTATACCGATCCGCAGCGATTTTCCGGTATATTCCAGGCACTCTTCAAGGATATCCTGCCCAAGGTTTTGGAATTCCTCCCGGGAACTTTCAATCAGAGTAATAGCCTGAGAGAGAATAGTACGGTCACCACTCCGGATTCCCCTGAAGTAGTGATCCTTACTCTTTAACCCGGATTTTTTTAGTTTATAATCCGGGTTCACAGAATCTTTAATGTCAGTGCCTTTCTTGATCGAAAGTGATTTTTTGTTTGGGTCAGACATACAGTCTATCTATTCAGTTTTAAAGAACTACTTATCCATCAGGATTTTTAAAATTTTCCGGGCCGCTTCGGCGATCACGGTTCCGGGGCCGAAAACCGCAGCCACTCCTTTATCATATAAATACTGATAATCCTGGTTGGGTATTACACCTCCAACTATCACCATAATATCTTCCCGGCCCAGTTTCTTTAATTCATCAATCACAAGAGGTACCAGGGTTTTATGGCCGGCAGCAAGGCTCGACACACCCAGGATATGAACGTCATTTTCTACCGCCTGGCGGGCAGCTTCTTCAGGGGTTTGAAAGAGCGGGCCGATATCCACATCAAATCCGAGGTCTGCAAAACTGGTTGAAATCACTTTTGCACCCCGGTCGTGGCCATCCTGTCCCATTTTAGCCACCATAATCCGGGGCCGCCGTCCTTCAGACTCTTCAAATTGATCCGCCAGTTTCCGGGCTTTTTTAAACTCATCATTATTTTCCAGTTCGGATGAATACACGCCTGATATTGATTTAATGGTTGCCTGGTAGCGGCCGAATATATTTTCCATGGCCCCGGAAATTTCGCCTAATGTGGCCCGTTTTCTCGCGGCATCCACAGCCAGTGCAAGTAAATTTCCATTGCCCGATCCGGCACAATCCGTAATGGCCTGAAGTGATTTCGTTACATCATCATTGTTCCGTTCCGCTTTTACTTTTTCGAGCCGTTCAATTTGCGACAGCCGTACTTTTTCATTGTCAACTTCAAGAATATCAATTGGAGCCTCTTTTTCCAATCGATATTTATTAATCCCTACAATAATATCTTTTCCGCTATCTATTCTGGCCTGTTTTCTTGCGGCTGCCTCTTCGATTCTCATTTTGGGTACGCCTGTTTCAATTGCTTTGGCCATACCGCCCAGCTCTTCCACTTCCTCCATCAGTTTCCAGGCTCTCCCGGCTATCTGATCCGTCAGGTATTCCATATAGTAAGAACCGGCCCAGGGATCGATGGTTTTGGTAATGCCCGTTTCTTCCTGCAGATAAAGCTGAGTATTTCGGGCAATCCGTGCAGAAAATTCAGAAGGCAGGGCAATCGCTTCGTCGAGTGCATTGGTATGAAGCGACTGCGTATGCCCCAGTGCCGCAGCCATAGCTTCAGTACAGGTTCTTGCAATATTGTTGAATGGATCCTGTTCGGTAAGGCTGTAACCCGAGGTCTGGCTGTGAGTTCTCAGTGAAAGTGATTTTGGGTTTTTGGGATCAAATTGTTTGATGAGTTTAGCCCACAACATGCGTCCGGCGCGCATTTTGGCAATTTCCATAAAATGATTCATCCCGATTGCCCAGAAAAAAGAAATCCGGGGTGCAAAGCGGTCAATATCCAGGCCTGCCTCCAAGCCCTGGCGAACATATTCGAGGCCATCTGCGAGCGTGTAGGCAAGCTCAATATCAGCAGTGGCTCCCGCTTCGTGCATGTGGTAACCACTAACGCTTATGGAATTGAACTTTGGCATATATTCAGATGTGTATTCAAAAATATCCGCAATAATTTTCATGGAAGGTTCAGGTGGGTAGATATAGGTATTGCGAACCATGAATTCTTTAAGGATATCGTTCTGAATGGTGCCGCTCAGTTTTTCAGGTTTCACTCCCTGCTCTTCAGCTGCCACAATGTAAAAGGCCATCACCGGGATCACCGCTCCGTTCATCGTCATGGATACCGACATCTCGTCCAGTGGAATCTGATCGAACAGGATTTTCATATCACGGACAGTGTCGATGGCCACTCCGGCCTTGCCAACGTCTCCGGTCACTCTTGGATGGTCGGAGTCGTACCCGCGATGAGTGGCAAGGTCGAAAGCCACAGAAAGCCCCTTCTGGCCGGCCGCAAGATTTCGCCGGTAAAAGGCATTGGATTCTTCAGCCGTTGAAAAACCGGCATACTGTCGGATGGTCCAGGGACGAACGGTATACATCGTTGAGTATGGGCCCCTGAGATAGGGTGGAATACCGGCGGCAAAATCGAGATGGTGAAGGGAATCAACATCCTCCCGGCGGAATTCTTTTTTAACAGTTATTTTCTCCGGTGTTTCCCAGGCGTCTTGATCTTTACCCGTAGATTTTTCCGCCTGATGAGAAACCGGCTGATAATCAATTTTTGAGAAATCGGGCCTGCTCATGATAAATCCTCCGTTTTAAACAACCGGAGCTGTATTTTTGAGAGTATTTCCGGCTGATTGATCCCTTTATAGATAAAAAAATCAATGCCCTGCCTGCGATAATCTTCTTCATTGTCACCAGGATTGCCGGCAAGTATGCAGATCGTTTTGTTACCCAAAAATGTACTGCAAAAAGGTTTTACCATTTTTGCGTACTCCTCATCCGAACTGCACAAAACAAAGATGTCAAATTCATCACGATTTAACTGTTCAGCCGCTTCATTCAGATCTTCAAAACCGATAGGCCGGTTGATTTTAAAGCCGGCACATCCCAGGAAGTTTTGTATAAATTCGGAACGTGCATTTCGCCATTTGATGCTGCCCGCAGGCACAAGACAGACGGAAGGGGCCCGGCCTGTTTTTTGAGTAAAATCCATTGTTTTAAGCCTGATCTCTTCAAATATTTTACCGGCCCTGTATTCGGGCAGGGCACGATAGAGAACTTTTCCCGGATCGATCATCACGGATAACACATCACCTACATAAGCACCCCTTTCAAATGCTGTCTGAAGAGATTCGATGAGATTTGACGGATTCGTTTGATATTCTGTGCCGGAAACCGTCAGTGAATCCACTTTGATGGCAGATGAAAGATTTTCACTGATTTCCGCTTCCGGGTCCGGATATTGATTGGCCCCAATTAATACTTTTTTCCGGGTAGTGTAAGCTGTTTCTTTTTCCTGTCTGGAGCTGTTGATTTCAGTCTGTATAATTCTGTTTTCAAGAGCTTGTACAAAACCGCCCTGTTTCTCGATAAGCCGGAAAAACTCCCAGCTTTTTTTAGCAATGGTGTCGGTCAGAGTTTCAATATAGTAAGATCCGGCCGATGGATCATTCACCTTCCCGAGGTAAGCCTCCTCACTTAAAATGTGATGGATATTCCGGGATATCCGTTTTGAAAAAGAATCCGGCTGCTGAAAGCTTTCATCATGCGGACGGATCGTAATTCGGTTTGCTCCGCCCAATATCGCTGCCATGGCCTCGGTTGTCGCCCTGAGTATATTACTGTGCGGATCGATGGCTGTTTTATTGGTTGATGTGGTTTGTGCGTCGATCCATAAGTCAATGTCATCAGAAATGTTGTAGGCATTCAGAAGCTGTTTCCAGAGCAGACGGACAGCCCTGAATTTTGCGATTTCAGGAAAATATAAAGATCCGGCTGAAAGCCTGACAAAAAACTGTTTAGCGGCTTTCTCACGGACTTCTGGCGGCAGATTTGCAAGATACTCGCTGGCAATTGTCAGGCTGATTCCGATTTCCTGAACAATAGTGGCACCCGCCTGCCGGTAAGCCAGTCCGTCGGCTGACAGAACACGGTAATTTGATTGATCCACCAGTTGCTGAGTTATGCTGTTTCGTTGCTCAGCGGATACCGGAAGCCGGCCATGTTTTGCAATGTAAGTAAACGGATCAAACAGCAGCGAAACATCCGTAAAATCTTCAGTATGATTTTTAAGCATCGCTGCAATTGCCGGGGTAATCATTCCGGAATCGAAAAACAGGGAAGTTTCAGAGGGATTCACATCTGTAAACAAAAACTTCAGGCCTTCCTGAGACTGCAGGTGAGTTCCTGATATATTTCCGTTTAGCAATCCTTCATTTGCTGTGGCCTGAACCAGCAGCGTCACGGAATCAGCCCCACCGGCAATCGCTTTCAGTATTTCACTGTTGGCCGATTTCGGGTCAGAGCCGTATACAGGTTCACAAATTTGCCATGAAGCAGGGGATTTAACCGGACCTGATGTTTGATGATTAATTTGATCCAGGTCTTCTTTACGGTAAAAAGGCAGTGCCCCAAAATCTTCGAGTGTATTCCAGAATAATTTTTCTTTGTAATCTTCTCCCTTCAGATCTTTTTCAATCTGTTTTTCCCATTCATCTCTTGAGACAGGGGGAAACTCTGAGAATAGATTGTTTGATCCCATATCTTATTACTTTCAAATCTTAAATGGTTGCACAGAAATAAAATAAAGAGCAGTGAATGACTTCCCTAACTTTATATAACGAAAAAGCGCTTGCAAATTCCTATCTTAACCGACGTTAAAATGTAAGATAATATTAATTGTAGAATTTATGTCAGAATCAGAATCAACAGTCCGGCCATTAACCTCTCTCACAGAAGACGAGCAAATGTTAAAGGACGCGGCTGCGGAATTTGCCGATACAATCATACAGCCTAAAGTTCAGGAGATGGAGGAAAATGCTAAACTGGATCCCGGCCTGATCAAACAATTTTTTGAAATGGGTTTTATGGGAATTGAGATTCCTGAAAAGTATAATGGCGGTGGCGGAACTTTTTTTATGAGTATTGTGGCCATTGAACAAATTTCAAGGGTGGATGCTTCTGTGGGTGTGTTCATGGATGTCCAGAATACACTTGTAAATAATGCCTTTTTACGGTGGGGTTCTGAGGAAGTTAAAGAACGCTTTCTTCCTATACTGGCAAATGAAAAAGTGGGTGCCTACTGCCTGTCGGAAGCCGGTTCCGGAAGTGATGCCTTTGCTCTGAAGTGCAGTGCAAAAGAAGATGGTGATGCTTTCATATTAAACGGCACAAAACTGTGGATTACAAATGCGAATGAAGCGGATATTTTTCTCGTATTTGCCAATATAAATCCCGAAGCGGGATACAAAGGTATCACCGGATTTATTGTGGAGCGGGGAATGGAGGGCTTCTCTGTTTCAAAAAAAGAGAATAAACTGGGGATTCGGGCAAGTTCAACCTGTGAGCTTCTGCTTGAAGATGTGCGGGTGCCGAAAAAGAATATTCTTGGTGAAGCCGGTAATGGCTATAAAGTGGCAATTGAAACACTGAATGAGGGAAGAATCGGGATAGGGGCTCAAATGATTGGTATTGCCCAGGGTGCATTTGATGCCGCACTGGCTTATACGCAGGAACGAAAGCAATTTGGGAAAGCGATCTCTGATTTTCAGGGAGTCCAGTTTCAGCTTGCTAAAATGGCCACTGAACTGGAAATGGCCAGACTGTTGGTTTATAACGCTGCCCGCCTGAAAGGTGCCGGCCAGCCCTTTTTAAAAGAAGCAGCCATGGCCAAGTACTACAGTTCTGATGTTGCCGAAAAGCTGAGCTCGATGGCTATCGACCTGTTCGGAGGCTATGGCTATGTGAAAGAGTATCCCGTTGAAAAATTCTACAGAGATTCAAAAATTGGGAAGATATATGAAGGAACTTCAAACATGCAGCTGCATACGATTGCAAAAATTTTATTAAAATCCTGAGATTTAATTGAATGATATGC
>JBBDMD010000058.1:0-1277 GCA_040878515.1 Balneolaceae bacterium
GATATAAAGCTCTCGGAAACCGATTACCTAAAACATAAATGAAATATAGATATATATGGACTATTTAAAATCATTGAATTATCTGTGGATTGCTGTGATCCTGCTTACGGCAACAGCATGTTCAACTTCACAAAATATAGCAAATGGTGATTCGGAACCGGATTCAACATCCGCCTCTAAAGATTTTGAAAAAGCACTTGAAAATACCATCTCTTTTGAGGGGTTATTTACGATTTACCAGGATACGACCTCCGGGGCTACTAAATTGGCAATTAATGAAGATCAGCTCGATAAGGAGTATATCTATTTTGGGCTCTCCCAGGATGGCGTGCTCGAGGCCGGACATTTTCGCGGGGCTTTCCGTGACAATAAGGTTTTTAAAATTCGCCGTTATTTCGACAAGATTGAATTTGTAGTACAGAATACCAGCTTCTATTTTGATGATGAAAGCCCGTTAAGTAATGCTTCGGGAGCCAATATTTCTGAAGCGGTGATTTTATCCTCTAAAATTGAGGCTGAAGATAAAGAGGAAGGTGTGCTGTTAATCGACGGCGATGCCATTTTCCTGAGCGAAAATTTTAACCAGATCAAGCCCAGCCCGAATCCTATGCAGCGTCCCGGATCGTTCTCTCTGGGAAGCCTGAGTAAGGATAAAAGCAAGTATACACAAATCCGGAGTTACCCGGAAAATACAGACGTCATTGTAGAATATGTTTATGATTCTCCATATTCAATAGGTTCTACAAGTGATGCCGTTACGGACAACAGATTTGTGACCATTCGGTTTCAGCATACATTCATTGAAATGCCTGAAAATAACTACCAACCTCGTTTCGACGATCCGAGAGTCGGGTATTTTATGACTGAGCAGGATGACAAAGTAAGTACCAGTGCCACTCCATACCGGGATATGATACACCGGTGGAGTCTGGTGAAGAAAGATCCCGGAGCCGAACTTTCAGAACCGGTTGAACCCATCGTCTGGTGGATTGAAAATACAACACCTGAAGAATTCCGTGAAACTATTGCAGAAGCCACGCTGGCATGGAATGAAGCTTTTGAAGCTGCCGGTTTTAAAAATGCCCTTGAGGTGAAAGTCCAGCCAGATGATGCAGAATGGGAAGCAGGGGATATACGCTATAATGTTCTGAGGTGGACCTCATCACCTGTTCCACCGTTTGGTGGTTATGGCCCCAGTTTTGTTAATCCACGGACAGGACAGATACTGGGAGCCGATATTATGCTCGAGTGGGTCTTCTTTTCAAACCAGGTTCGCA
>JBBDMD010000059.1:0-6767 GCA_040878515.1 Balneolaceae bacterium
TCTGATTCCGGATACGGAAATCATTAATGCCATAGTTTGTAATTTTTTTATTATTCAGTTTATTGCAGAGTAAATGTTCTGTGTTATTATTCTTTCCTGCTGATCCAGGGTGTTTCTTTTTCACCGGCCTCGTGATTTTCAAATCGCGCCAGTACAAAAAGAAGATCGGAAAGCCTGTTCAGGTAAATGATCGCTTCGTCCGAAACGGTTTCTGCTTTTTTCAGTGAAACGGTTTCACGTTCCGCTCTTCGGCATATCGTTCTGGCCAGGTGAAGAGTAGCTCCGGCCGGTATGCCGCCGGGAAGTATAAAAGATGTAAGCGGAGGTAAGTTTTCCTGGAGTTCATCGATCCAGTCTTCGAGCTTTTGAATTTCGTCTTTTCCAATCCGTTCAATCTTTACTTTTTTTGTTTGAGGCGTGGCGAGGTCGGCCCCCAGGACAAAGAGCTGATGCTGAATCTCATGAAGAAGCTCCACACCACGAGAGCTCAGAGGATATGTTAGTATCAGACCCAAAACAGAATTCAATTCGTCTACAGTACCATATGTGTTTATGCGCTGGCTGTTTTTTTCAACCTTTTCGCCTCCGTACAGAGATGTGGTTCCTTTGTCGCCTTTTTTAGTGTAAATCTTCATACGTGTAATTAATTAGTTTAGTGAAGGTAAAAAGCCTGCACCAGATATGCAGTTTATTTTAAATATGTAAGTACGGTAATCACGGCATCCCGATCCTCAGCTGGGTAGATGTATCCCGGGAATTTGGATCCTTTTACCCGGTATTCTGTATGATATGGCTTATTAACAGTAAGCAAGCAACACGTTTATAGATGAAAGATAATAGTGTGCAATTTAGACCTTTTCTGAATAAGCTCTAAAAGTTAATGAAAGTGCTTCCACCTTGCCTTTTATGACAAAAGAGGCGACTTTTCAAGAAAGAAAAAAATAGGAACTGAACAGGTGTTTTGAGTGTTTTTGTTGAACTTCTCAGACGTACACATAAATTTATAATTTTGTAAACATGCCAACATTACTACAGGCGGCCAGTTCTCAGGTTGGCCGTAAAATACTTACGGGCATTACGGGAATTGCATTAATCTTATTTGTTATACTTCACCTTGTTGGTAACCTGTCCCTGTTTAGCAGCAGTCCCCAGGCGTTTAATGAGTATACCTACTTTCTGGAAAACCTTGGTTTTTTACTCTACCTGGCTGAAGCCGGCCTCATCCTGGTTTTCGGGCTGCATGCTTATATAGGTTTGTCCATCTGGTGGAACAGAAAAAAAGCACGGCCTCAAAAATACCATGTATACAGCAGCAAGGGCGGGCCAAGTAAACAGAGCCTGAGTTCAAGAAGTATGGCATTTACCGGATTTGTACTGCTCATCTTTCTCGTCATTCATATCAATACGTTTAAGTTTGGGGATACCGAATTGATTGAGCTTGCCGGCGGACAGGAAGGCCGCGACCTGAAAGCCCTGGTTATTGATACCTTTCAGAATCCTCTTTACGCATTCGGATATACATTTGTTATGCTTCTGCTCGGGGTTCACCTGGGCCACGGTGTTTGGAGCGCGTTTACCTCTCTCACCATGAAAAGCAACAAGGCATCGGCTGTTGTCTACTCAGCAGGTGTTATTCTGGCAATTCTGCTTGCAGTTGGATTCCTTTTTATACCCTTATATATCTACTTCGGTGGTGGCTGTGAAGCTGCTATGGTACACTGCCAATAATTATTTGAAATCGATATAGACTCACACAATTATGAAATTAGATTCGAAAGTACCCTCCGGCCCCCTTGAAGAAAAATGGGAACGGCATTTAAAAGATATCAAATTGGTGGCGCCCAATAATAAAAGGAAGCATAAAATTATAGTTGTAGGAACGGGCCTGGCTGGTGCATCTGCTGCGGCAAGCCTTGCTGAACTTGGGTATAATGTAGAAACATTTTGTATTCAGGATTCACCACGCAGGGCACACAGCATAGCAGCCCAGGGCGGGATTAATGCGGCTAAAAATTATCCGAATGATGGCGACAGCGTATGGCGTCTTTTTTATGATACCATAAAAGGGGGCGATTACAGGAGCCGGGAATCAAATGTGTATCGTCTGGCACAGAATTCAAACAATATTATTGATCAGGCGGTTGCTCAGGGTGTACCATTTGCCAGGGAATACAGCGGCCTTCTCGACAACCGTTCTTTTGGGGGTGCACAGGTATCCCGGACGTTTTATGCCAGGGGCCAGACGGGCCAGCAGCTCTTGTTAGGAGCTTACCAAGCCATGATGCGGCAGGTTCACACCGGAAAAATTAAAAGCTACACCCGCCACGAAATGCTCGACCTGGTTACCGTAGACGGCATAGCACGCGGTATTGTAACCCGCGACCTGGTAAATGGGGAAATTAAAAAATGGGAAGCGGATGCAGTGGTGCTTTGCACCGGCGGTTACGGAAATGTGTTCTATCTTTCCACAAATGCAAAAAACTCAAACGTAACGGCTGCATGGCGTTGCCACAAGCGCGGAGCTGCTTTTGCAAATCCGTGTTATGTACAAATTCATCCAACGTGCATACCGGTATCCGGCGACTATCAGTCGAAACTAACACTGATGAGTGAAAGCCTGAGAAATGACGGACGTGTTTGGGTACCTAAAGACAAAAATGATACCCGTAAGCCCAACGATATCCCTGAGGATGAGCGCTATTACTACCTGGAGGAGAAATATCCGAGTTTTGGAAATCTTGTACCACGTGATGTGGCTTCAAGAAATGCAAAACTGGTAACAGATGATGGCATGGGAGTAGGAGAAACCGGCCTTGCCGTGTACCTCGATTTCCGTGATGCCATTAAACGGGAAGGGAAAGAGGCCATTGAGGCCAAGTACGGGAACCTGTTTGATATGTACCAGAATATCACGGATGATAATCCTTATGAAACACCCATGAGGATCTTTCCTGCCGTTCACTACACAATGGGCGGGCTTTGGGTTGATTACAACCTGATGAGCAATATTCCGGGGCTGTTTGTAGCCGGGGAAGCAAACTTCTCAGACCACGGAGCCAACAGGCTGGGTGCAAGCGCACTGATGCAGGGTTTATCGGACGGATATTTTATTATTCCCTATACGGTCGGTAATTATATAGCCGATGCCGAACTTCCAAAAATTTCAACAGATCACGAATCCTTTAAAGAAGCTGCGGATAAATCGAGTAAACAGCTTGATAAACTGCTGAATGTTAAAGGGGATAAAACAGTAATTGAATTCCACAGGGAGCTTGGAAAAATCATGTGGGATAAAGTTGGCATCTCAAGGAGCAAAGAGGGACTGGAAAAAGCGATCGAAGAAATTCGTGAACTCCGGGAAGAGTTCTGGCAGAACGTCCGGGTTCCGGGAGAAGCTAATTACTATAACAAATACCTTGAGTTTGCTGCAAGGGTAGCCGACTTCTTTGAACTTGCCGAGCTGATGGCGATCGATGCACTCGACAGAAGCGAATCGTGCGGTTGCCACCTGCGGGATGAATATCAGACTGAAGAAGGAGAAGCACTCAGAAATGATGAAGATTACTCCTATGTATCCGCATGGGAATTCTTAAATGTGAATGGAAAGCTTGCAACTAAACTCCATAAAGAAGACCTCAATTTTGAGTTTGTGGAACTGAAACAAAGAAGTTATAAATAATAGGATTTTTTATGAGTATGATGACAATAAACCTCAAAATCTGGCGACAGAAAAGCGCTCAGGATTCCGGAGAATTTCAGGACTATAAACTCAGTGATGTGAGTGAGCATATGTCTTTCCTGGAGATGCTGGATGTTTTAAACGAGGAACTCATTAAAGAGGGAAAAGACCCGGTGGAGTTTGATTACGACTGCAGGGAGGGTATATGCGGATCTTGTAACCTGGTGATCAATGGCCGGGCTCACGGCCCCAAAAGGCTGACTGCGGCATGTCAGCTTCATATGAGAAATTACAACGATGGGGATACGATTGTGATTGAACCGCCGCGTGCAGCCGCATTTCCTGTTGTCAGGGATTTAGTAGTTGACCGTTCCGCATTCGACCGGATCATCGAAGCCGGTGGATATGTATCGGTTAAAACAGGATCAGCTCCCGAGGCAAATTCAATTCCCGTTGATAAGAATGAGTCCGACACATCGTTCGACTACGCTACATGTATAGGCTGCGGAGCCTGTGTGGCTGCCTGTCCTAACTCTTCAGCTTCACTTTTTACCGGTGCAAAACTTGCACACCTGAACCGGTTGCCACAGGGAAGGGTAGAGCGTGACGAGCGAACGGTTGCCATGGTTGAACAGATGGGAGAAGAAGGATTTGGAGATTGCTCCAACTTCGCAGAATGCGAAGCCGTTTGCCCGGTGGGGATCAGCATCTCATCGATTGCAGAAATGAGAAGAGATTACATAAAGGCCATTCTATAATTTTTTTCTGAGTACAAGTTGAATTTAACAGGTGCAGATTCATTTCTGTGCCTATTTTTTTTGTGAAGGGATTGAAATTTTCTGCTTTAGAAGTGAAAATTGAAATTCCAGTAAAAAATCTTGCAGGATTTCTGCAAATGATTCGTAAAAGGCATAGGTTTGCTGATACCCGCAATGATATTACAGCAGATGGATACAGATAAACTTTTTGCCGATGCTGAGCGTGCGCTCAAAAAATTCTGGGGATATGATCAGTTCCGTCCGGGCCAGGGCGAGGCTGTTAAATCTGTTTTAGAAGGCAGGGAAACTGTAGTGCTGTTCCCAACAGGAGGGGGGAAATCCCTTTGTTACCAGGTGCCCGCAATGGTTTTGGACGGACTCACCCTGGTGATCTCACCGCTGGTTTCCCTGATGCAGGATCAGGTGGAACAGCTGACTAAACTGGGAATCCGTGCAACGTTTATTAACAGTACACTGCCCGGTTATGAAGTGGAACAGAGGCTGGTGAATGCCAGAAACGGTATGTATAAGATGCTTTATATCGCCCCCGAACGCCTGACATCCGATCGATGGAAAATTGAGCAGCCCGCCCTGAATATACAATTGATTGCCGTAGACGAGGCCCACTGTATTTCTCAGTGGGGGCACGATTTCAGGCCCAGCTACAGGTCTATCAGAGAGGAGCTGGGCGACGCCGGCGAAGCGGCACGATGGGTTGCACTTACGGCAACGGCTACTCCTGAGGTCAGGCAGGATCTGATAAAATCACTTCAATTTACGGAACCTAATGTTGTTACAGCTGGTTTCCGGCGGCCAAATTTGCACTGGTGGGTCAACCATAAGGCGAATAAAAAGGAAGTATTGCAAAATGCCGTTTCACGGGGCGTTAAATTGGGAAGTGGTATTATTTATTCCGGTACAAGGTGGGATTGCGAAAAGTGGGCACAATATTTTACAAAGCAGGGAATTCGTACAAAACCCTATCATGCAGGCCTTGAGAGTAAGCAGCGGGAAAAAATTCAGCAGGAGTGGATTAAGGGCGATACAACGGTTGTAGCGGCTACAAATGCATTCGGTATGGGAATTGATAAACCCGACTGCAGATTTGTGATTCACTACTCCATACCATTTTCGCTGGAGGCGTATTATCAGGAGGCTGGAAGGGCCGGCAGGGACGGAGAGATCAGCTACCCGATTTTGATTTTTAAACAGAGCGATGTAAAAACCCTCAAATCCAGAATAGTAAAATCATACCCAGAATTTGACACTCTGGAAAAGGTCTATAACGGATTATGTGATGAACTTTCACTTGCTGCCGGAAGTGAACATGAAAAAGCCGAACCTGTACAAATTGAACATCTTACCAGGCGCACAGGAATATCATCTTCCGGTATATCAAGTGCAATAAATATACTGCAGCGCCTTGGTGTGATTGAGACCTTTGAGTTAAGAGAATCGCGAATAGGAATCCAATTTATTGTAAGCAAGGAATACCTCAGGGAATATATTGACGATGCACCTCCACGGAAGGCCGGTTTTATAGATACTCTTTTCAGGCAGTCTACCCCGTATGCATTTGGTGATTATTACTTTATGGACGTTTATTATCTGCGGGATAAACTAAAGGTAACTGAAAACCAGTTATTGAAAGCTCTCACCGTATTTTCCGAACATGATCAGATATTAAAAATGAAATGGCAGGGAGACGAAACGATGATCAAAGTGTTGACACCCCGCATGAAAAAATTGTCTATCGACCATGATAAGGCATACCACTACAGGGATGTATTACTAAGCAAATTAGATTACGTAACCCAATACGCTACAACAGAACAGTGCAGGGAAGTATTTCTGAGACAATATTTTGGCGAAACTGATGCGGAACCCTGCGGTACCTGTGATAACTGTCAGAAAGAATCTAACGAGAAGTTATCCATCACAGAGAAGGAGGTTCGAACAGTAAAGAAAATCTTGATAGAAGGAGAAAGATCGATCCCTGAGATCCGGCAGCAAACAAAATGGGGGAGTGAGAAGCTAAAATCTGTTATGGACTACATGCTTCGTGAAGAACTGGTTGCCATGTCCGGTGATAAAAATTCATTCTACCGGTTGAGCAACCGCTGACGCAGCGAATCCGCATTTTCTTTGTTAGCATCACGGTATCTTTTTTGTACTGCCGAAATTGAGTCGCGTTCGGCTCGCAGGTTCAGTGAAATTCTCTCCATTCTCTCAAGTTGTTCAGGAATCCTGTTTTCGTAATACTCATGCGTTATACGAAATCTTTCCTCGTCAGTATTAAATCTCGAATATATTTCACTCCTGAGTTCACT
>JBBDMD010000060.1:0-6746 GCA_040878515.1 Balneolaceae bacterium
TATCCGGAAGCAGCGGCAAAAAATTATCAGGAATGCGATCAAGAACTTGCCTGAAAAATATCGCCAGGTTATCGAAATGAGGCATCTTGAAGAACTCAGCTACCAGGAGATATCTGAACATCTTGACTTACCACTTGGAACGGTTAAAGCCCATATCTTCCGCGCCCGGGAGATGCTGTATAAAGCATTAAAAGACAAGAGAAATGAATTTTAATATATTTTGATAGATATTTATATTGTTTTACGCTTTTAAGAGTAGACAATGACATATAATCATAATCAATATCAATGTGGAGAAACGATGACGATGAAAAAATCAGAACTGTTCATATGGATTTTAGTAGTTACTATTACGCTGCTGGTGACAGGGTGTACTGAAGATTCAACAAGTGGTGTCGACGATATAGACGATGATATAGATGATACTGAAGAGCCTATGGAGTCGCCGGTGGTGCCGGAAGCAACTCCGGCAGAGATAGACCTTTCCTATTTTCAGGAAAATAGTGTGGAATTTCAGGAACAATATGCAGCATTTCTTGAAGCTTCAGGGTATGCCCAGGCTGCCAGTGGTTCTTTAATGGGTGGTTTATCATTTGGTGAGGTCTTTTTTGGATTAGCGGAATCATCTGAAGCAGAATTTTCAAATGGAGAATGGGAGTGGACATATACATTTAGTGAACAGGGGGAAACGATTACCCTTCGATTAACGGCTGCCGAGGTGACGGACGGAATAGAATGGTCAATGTATATATCGGGGAATTTTGGCGAATTTAATCAAAATGTCGATGAATTTTTGTTTATTTCCGGGTTTACAGCTTCTGACCGGTCTGAAGGAAACTGGAGTTATTACTATCCCGAAGGTGGTGAAACACCTGTTATGAGTTATCAGTGGGAAGTAACTTCGGAAACAGAATACACATTTACATCCACTATTATTGACCCGGATAATGGAAATGAATTTGTTATTTCTTACACAAGAACCGGTGCAGAAAATACTCTCAACTACACTGGGGATGATCTGAACAATGACATAGAAGTATACTGGAATACAGATACGATGACAGGATATATTGACAATGGTGAAGAAATAAGATGCTGGGATGATACTTTCGCTGAAACAGCTTGTGCGGGTACGGCGTAAGGAGAGGGAACATTAAGTAATTTGAATTCGGTTTTTGTGGCCGGACACACCCCTCGTTCGAGTCAATCAGCTGCGCTGTTGCCTCTTACTTTTCCCCTCTCGTGAGGGTATGATCCGGACAGATATTTTTTGACCAGAAAAGCATTCCGGGTAAACCATTTGTGTTTGGCACGCCTTACCGGACTGCCTTCAAAGACGACATCGAATTCGGCGGGTGTAATTTCGCTCCAGTTTTTTCCGGGTGGGGACAGTACATGGTCCCTGGGTTTCAGGTCATCAATATGGCCATATGCTGCATCCCGGTTCCAGGGGCATACATCCTGGCAGATATCGCATCCGAACATCCACTCACGAAGCTGGTCTTTGAACTCTTCAGGCATCTTGTCTTTTAATTCTATTGTCAGATAGGAGATGCAGCGATTACTGTCTACCCGGTAGGGTTCATAAATAGCATCGGTAGGGCAGGCGTCGATACATTTTGTGCAACTGCCGCAGTGTTCAGTTTCAGGGGCATCATATACAAAGGGTACATCCAGTATCATCTCACCAATCAGAAACCAGGAGCCGTGAGTTTTATTCAGAAGGTTACTGTTTTTACCAATCCATCCGATACCGGCTCGTTCGGCCCAGGCTTTATCCATCACGGGTGCGGAATCCACGAAAATCCGGCCATTGATCTCTCCAATCGATTCGCGGGTAAAATTGAATAGCTTTTTTAACCGGTTCTTAAACACTTTATGATAGTCGCGGCCCCGGGCATATTTTGCAATCTTAAGCACATTCTGCCGGTCAAAGTCCTCATTTTTCTGAAAGCGATATCCGGCAATCACACTGACAACACTTTTTGCACCGGGAACCAGGCGGGTAGGGTCAATTCGCTTTTCGAAGTTATTTTCCATCCAGCCCATTGTGCCGTGGCGGTTTTGGTTCAGCCACTCCTCAAGTCTTTTGGCTTCTTTATCGAGTTGTTCTGCTCTTGCAAATCCACACTGGTCAAACCCAAGCTCTATGGCTTTATTGCGAATTTTGATTGTAGCGGCCAGGGTATCCATAGAAACAACATAAAATAAAAAAATCGTGCAGCGATATAAACACTGCACGATTTTGTTAAAATCAAAAATAACAGATCTATATTCGCTGACCTGTAGTAATCATGAAAAAATTACTCTTTGATATCAATCAATTCAACTTCAAATACGAGAACTGCTCCCGGAGGAATAATGCTTCCCGGAGGCGGATTGGAACCGTATGCAAGATCAGAAGGGATAAAAAATTCATATTTGGAACCTTCGGTCATTAACTGAAGGCCTTCTGTCCATCCCGGAATCACGCGATTGAGTGGGAATGTAGCCGTTTCGTTTCGGCTGTAAGAACTGTCAAACTCTTCGCCATCTAAAAGTGTGCCTCTGTAGTGAACTTCAACTTCATCTTCAGGGCCGGGACTTTCGCCTGAACCTTCCTCAAGAACTCTGTACTGAAGTCCGGAATCGGTAACGGTAATATCTTCATTCTCAGCATTTTCTTCAAGGAATTGGTTTGCTTCTTCTCTGTTCACTTCTGATTCAGCTTCCATTTGCTGCATCTGTTCAACCTGCTTTTGCTGCAGGTAGGCCTGAATAATCGTTCGCATTTCAGCGTCATTGATTTCTGATCCCTGTTCACTTAATCCGGTTTCAAGCCCGGCAATGAAGTTGTTCATGTCCAGGTCTGTGATTCCTTCATTGGCAAGCTGAGATCCCTGCAGGTAACCAAAACTGTAACTGATAGAGTCTTGTTTGGTACCCAGATCAGCTGAGGCGTTCTGGCCGGGTGTGTTACAGGCGGTTGTAAATAAAAAGGCACTAATAATAAGGGCCGGAATAATTGTCGTAGATTTCATATAAGGTTGTTTCAATTCTTTGGATTCATTAAGTGTGCAAAAGTAACTCTTTTTAACTGTTTTAAAAAGAAAGAGTCTGTAAAGATTATATCTATAAACTTGGATAGAACTTGTTATATTACACGTCTAAAAAGAAAATAAATTATCTCTAAATCAATTAATTGACATTTGAATTTTACTGATTTTAATCTGTCCGAGTCATTACTTGCCGGACTTCGTGATCTGCAATTTAAAGAGCCCACCCCAGTTCAAGAACAAGCCATCCCAATAGTCACCGAAGGTAAAGACCTGATAGCAACGGCACAAACCGGAACAGGTAAAACCGGTGCTTTTGTTATTCCCATTATGGAACGGGTACTCCAGAGCGAACGAAAAGGGGTGAAAGCGCTGATAATCAGCCCTACAAGAGAACTGGCCACACAAATCGATGAACAAATATTCGCGATCGGGTATCATGCAGGGATCACTTCAGCTACCGTGATTGGCGGCAGCGACTTCTCTGTCCAGGCTAAAGCATTAAGGGCCGGAGTTGATATTATTGTGGCAACACCGGGCAGGCTGATTGACCAGAATAAAGTTGTAAACATCGATTTTTCCAACCTGGAATATTTTGTTCTGGACGAAGCAGACAGAATGCTGGACATGGGTTTTCTTCCGGATATTAAGAAAATTATATCGTGGATTCCCGAGAAACGCCAGACGCTGCTGTTCTCAGCAACCATGCCTCCGGAGATTCAGAAACTGGCTTCCAGCATTATGAAAAATCCGGATAAAGTTGAAATTGAGCGTTCAAAACCGTCGGGATTGGTTGAACAAAGAGCCTATACTCTCCGTAGTAATCAGAAAATTCCGCTTGTTAAGAAGATATTTAATTCAATTGATTGGGACTCGTGTATAATTTTCACGTCAACCAAGAAGGGGACGGATGAGCTGCAGCGGCTTCTGAAAAGAGAGGGAATCAAAGCCGCCAGCATTCACGGCGATCGCTCGCAGGATGAAAGGAATAAGGCCCTGGCTGCATTTAAGAATAACCAGGTTCCGGTTATTGTTGCAACAGATGTACTGGCCCGGGGAATAGACATTAAAGGGGTTTCCATCATTATCAATTATGATGTCCCCAATAATACCGACGATTATATTCACAGAATTGGCAGGACGGGGCGGTATGATAAGTCTGGGATCGCAATTACATTTGTTACCAAGCGTGATAGCCGGATTTTCCAGGGAATTAAGGATATTAAAGACAATAAGCTGAAGGTTATATCTCTGCCCGACAATTTTGGTGACCGGTCCGACTTTTCCTGGGATGAGGATTTTAAAGGCCCCAAAAAGCAGCCGGATCAAAAATCAAAACAACGGGATCAAAGGGACAGCCGGGAAACGGACAAGACATCCGTTAAGGATTCTAAACAGCAACGTTCCGGAAAAACAGAGCCTGAAAAGCAGGATAAAAGCAAAAAATCCGAATCCGGGTCCTCTAAAAAACAGAGTAAAAAACCGGAGCCTGCCGGCAAGCCATCAGACAAAGATCAGTCAAGGGATCACAGAGAAAAAGGCAATAAGAAGAAAAAAGAACAGACTGATTCAGAGAAGCGGGCTCCGAAACAAGAGGAAAAAGAGCCTCAGCAAAAGAAAGAAAAAGTTGTATTGCCACCTGTAATAGATAAAGCTATTGAAAGGAATAAGAATGCCCGTAAACCGGCAAAAGGAGTCTGGGGTATCATTAAAAGTTTTGTTCCAAAGTTTAAAAGTTAATTACAGCGAATGCAGAAGATTTATTCAGTTCTGATATGGACAGGGATTATTCTTTTGGTATTGTTTTGGCTCCCGCTAATGGGGATCGTTTGGCTTGTTGACCGGGATCCGCTGAAGTACAAAACCGGTAAACTGTTTCGTAAACTGGGGCTGGCCATTTCCCGGATCAATCCGAACTGGAAGATTTCCTTAACCGGATATAAATCGATCAATGACAGAGAGCCCTATATTGTAGTTAGCAATCATCTGTCGAATGCAGATATACCGCTTATCTCAAATTTGCCCTGGGAGATGAAATGGGTGGCAAAAAAAGAGCTTTTTTCGGTACCTATTTTAGGGTGGTTGATGACAATGGCAGGTGATATCCCGGTAGACAGATCATCAACAAATAAGCGTGTCGGGGTTTTTAAGCGATGCAAGTATTACCTGGAAAATAAAGTATCCGTGATGTTTTTTCCTGAAGGCACCCGATCGCGATCCGGCAAACTGAACCGGTTTTCGCCTGGTGCGTTCGACCTTGCCATCAAAGAAAATATAGCAATTTTACCTATTGTGCTGGATGGCACAATGGAATGTCTCCCCAAAAAATCCTGGGTATTTAAGCCCAACGTGATCATAAAAATGAAAGTATTGGAGCCGGTATCTACAGACAATCTAAGTGAGTCGGATGCCCTTGAACTGATGAAAAAGATAAGGGGGATGATGCTTGATCAGCTTTCTGAATGGAGATCCTTGCCGGTTGCACAGATTGACGGAACCATTACTTAAATTGTCTCTTCTGTGGAAGGGGTTGGATCATGGTGTTTTTTACCTTCAGCTTTAGGTTTGTTCTTCTTTACCAGGTACCACGCAAGTCCGGCACCAACGATAGATAGAAAGAGAGCCGTGATCGGGTAGAAGAGTGTTTCCTGGCCAATCAGAAGGTGCAGCTGTCCATATCTGAGTGCACTGATAAGGATTAAATATAATAGACCGGTTGTAAATAGGTGTGAGCGTCCATAGGTGAGGCTGAACATGGCTCCGAAAAAAGCTGCAAAACCAGCTATAAATGTTAATAGAAGAGGCCAGACCAGACCCGGGAATGATGAATAGGCAATCATCAAAATTTCAGTGTTCATGTACAACGAAATAATAACTCTTGCGAAAGAGTCGAAGGCAATTACAATTGCTATGCCAACAAGGCTTCCCAAAATACTTTTTTTCATAATTTACGCCCGAATTAATATGTAAATGCTGTTCTTCGTTCAACTTTTTTTTATGAATGTGATGAGTTCAGAATAAGAAATTATCAAGCCTTGCAAAAGAGATGTTTTTATTTTTTCAAAGCCCTCTCAGGGTCTGTTTGTTTACTCTTTAAAAGATTGAAAAATTCAAAAAAATTAATAGAAATGATGGATCTCATCTTTTGTATCTTCATCACACCAAATAACTGACGTTATAATTTAAAAGATTTTTTCAGGAATATGCCAGATAATGATTATTTAGACCCCAAAGGTGACATTACATTAACCGATAAACAGTTGATGGAATCACCTGAGATCGAGAAAATTGCCTCAGAAGTAATTGAAATGCATAAGATTGAATTAGGGCCGGCAGAGATCGGTTACCTGCTTGTGTACCCGAATATCTCCAAGCAAAAAGCCGCTAAGTGCGTGAAGGCATCCAGAGAGGTTAAGCACTACTCTGGAAACGACTACCTGATTGAAGTATCCGGAGACCTGTGGGATATGCTAGACAGCGATACCAAGAAAATGCTGATCTATCACCAGTTGCTGCATATTGATCCTGTTTTTAAAGCCAAAAACCAAGAGTGGAAGATGCAGGTGCGGCGCCCGGATTTTGCTGATTATTATGAAATAAATGATAAGTTTGGCAATGAATGGTACAAAACGATACAGGCAACGGTATCATCACTGTATGATCTGGATCCGCGACAGGAGAGTAAGGTTTCCGTATAGGCTGGTAATCCGG
>JBBDMD010000061.1:0-6743 GCA_040878515.1 Balneolaceae bacterium
CGGCTACAGCATCACCAAATGATACGGCAAACCCACTTTCACTTATTTCAAACCTGAGCTTAACAAATGAGAAAGCAAGTACGATGACCAGCATGGCAGCCGCAATTGCCATCGACTTTCTCAAAGCATTCGACTGAAACCATCGCTTTGATGAACGGGTGTCGTTTACCACTACCCGTTTGTGTGCAGGCGTTTCCAGCGGTACTGATTCCAGAAGCTTGCGGGTTCCGCTAAATTCATCCAGTTCAGCCTGAAGATCCGGATTCTCTTTTAGAACCCGTTCAAATTCTTTTTTTTCAAAGGAGTTCATCTCATCATAGAGATACTCCATCAATCGTAGTCTGGCTTCCTGTTCATTCATAATTCAACCAATCTTTATTAATATTCCACTGCTTTAAAACCCTTCGTAAAGATTTTAAACCATAATACATCCGGGATTTCACCGTGTTTTCCGGCTCTTCAAGGATATCCGCGATTTCCCTGAATTTAAGCCCTTCATATTCTTTCAGAATGATAACCACACGCTGTTCATCAGGCAGCGTCATCAAGGCTTTCTGCATCCATTCACCCAATTCCTTTACTTCCAGATGATCAGCCGGAGAGTTATTTGTGGACGCCGTTGCCTGTTCCGCCCAGGATTCAAGTGATGTCGATTTTCTCCTTCCTGCACGCTTCAGCTCATCAAGGCATAAATTATTGGCAACCCTGTAAATCCATGCCGGAAAATTACCCGGATGATCCAGGTGATTCACCTTTTCATATACCCTGATAAAGGTCTTCTGAGTGATTTCATCCGCTTCACCTGAATCTGAAAAAAATCGGTACGCAAACCGGTGAACTTTTGCATACCACCGGTCTACCAATTCATTAAATGCACCGGAATCACCATTTTGCACTCTTTTTACCAGCGCTGTGTCATCCATTTCTTTCAAATGAATTGAATCCATTGATTTTTATTCATGTTCAGTTTAAAGACGAAGCATTCCTGGAAAAAGTTTTAAACAATTTTAGATTCCTTTGAAAGATATTGTAACAGGGCTGTCAATTTCTGTTCAGGAGGAATTACTGAAGCGGATTTCCCAGCAACATTTTGGTAAAATCATTTCGTATTTCCTCACCCGTATCACGAAAGTAGAGAAAAGGCAGATGCCGGCCGGGGCGGGTTGTATCTACTTTTACACCCCAAAGCGGAATCATAGAGGTGGGCAGCATGGAATAGCGGGCATCTCCTATAATGTTTTTTTGGCCGGGATGCTGAATCAGATATCCATCAGAAAAACGCTCCATTCTCTTTATATCACGATACAAAACGGTAGTACTATAGTCTGAATACCGATCACCGGGATTCACTTTTTTAGCTGAATCACCTTCATAAATAATTGGGTCCGAAAAATACCCCAGCCGGATACCGTCCGTGTAAAACCGGCCATCAAATTCATAAGTTGCACGCCAGAGAATCTGATTGCCAATGGTCGGCTTCACAACCATTCGTTCAATCTGATGCCCTCTATCAATGGCAGTTTTTTCGGCAGCGCTTTCTCCCCGATGATGCTGAATCCATCCTGAAATCAAATAGAAAACCAGCCAGCCCCAGGCTGCAAAAACCCAAGGTTTCTTTTGATAGTAAACCCCGATACCGGCCAAAACCGCCAGTATTAGGGTAAAGAGAGGATCAACTACAGAAATCAGATTCCAGGAGTAACGGACATCTGATACCGGCCAGAACAAAACGGTTCCATAACTGGTACAGGTATCCAGAAACCAGTGTGTGGCATACCCGCTGAAAGAGTACAAATAGATCTGCTTCGGCGATAATTGATTCCTTAAAAAATACCACAACAGGGCTGTGGCAACCAGCGCGCCAACAGGTATGAAAACAAGGGAGTGTGAAAACTGTCGGTGCAGCTCAATGTTCAGAAGAGGATCTGAACTGCTTGTTATAAAGGAATCCAGATCTGCCAATAAAGCGGCACCGAATCCTGCAAATGCGGCAGGCCGGATGAACTCTTTCTTTGAAACAGTTTGCGAAGCTAATGCCCCGACTATGCCGTGCGTAAATGGATCCATTAATCAGGTACTACTCTTCTTATCTGAATGAGTATTATTTTAAGATTACTGTTTAAAATACAGCAAAATTATTAAGGAATCTGCTTCAGTGATATTTCAACTTCCTACTCCGGCCTTACGGTGATTCAGCGCACGCAGGTTCATCATCACTCTCATTCAATACTCCTTAAAAGGAATCTCAAGCTGTTCACCAAATGTGCCCCCCTCCGTGAGGTTCAGGGATGAAACAGAAATTCCCAGTAAACGGACTTCTCGTGCACCGGCCTCCGTTTCTGTGAGTAACTTTTGTGATATCGCCGCGATCTCTTCCGCATCACGAGTGTAACTATTTAATGTTAAGCTGCGAGTTACCGTTTCAAAATTTTTATACCGTACCTTAAGGGTAATCGTCTTTCCTGCAGCCTCCAGCGATTCCATGGAAGCCGAAATTTTTTGTGCCAGCTGTACAAGAAAATCACCGATCCATTCAAGGTCCGAAATATCTTCGGAAAAAGTACGCTCTTTGCCGATTGACTTCCGGATCCTGTCGGGTTTTACCAAACGGTTGTCAATACCGCGGGCTATGCGATAGTAGTGATGACCGGATTTTCCAAAATGCTTCACCAAATCCACTTCATCCCACTTTTTTAGATCAGCTCCCGTCTTGATTCCCAGCGATTCCATTTTCTGCCGTGTGGATTTGCCGACTCCATAAAATTTACCAATGCTCAGTGCGTCGATAAACGATTGTGCTTCCCCGGGCGTAATAACAAAGAGTCCGTCCGGTTTGTCCATATCCGAGGCTATTTTTGCCAGAAATTTATTCCCTGCCACACCTGCCGATGCCGTAAGTTCGGTTTCGGCCTTGATCCTTTTTTTGATTTCACGTGCGATGAGAGTGGCCGATGGATTTTTTACCAGATTCTCGGAAACATCAAGATAGGCTTCATCCAGGGAAAGGGGTTCAACCAAATCGGTATAGTCGAAAAAGATCTCCCGGATCTGATGGGAAACCTCCTTGTACACATCAAACCGGGGTTTCAAAAATATTGCTCCCGGACAGAGTTTTACGGCCCTTGAAGCCGGCATAGCTGAATGTATTCCGAATTTCCTGGCTTCATAGCTGGCAGCGGCCACAACTCCTCTTCCCTGGGGAGAACCACCCACTACCAGGGGTTTATTCTGATACTCAGGGAAATCTCTCTGTTCTACAGACGCATAAAACGCGTCCATGTCTACATGAATGATCTTCCGGATATCTGGTTTGGTTTGCTTCATCAATATAATTCGCAACAATTTTAAAGCAAGAAAATCACTTTTTTTGTACCTTTGACACTGCCTAATGTAAAACAAATTAAAATGATTGGTTGAATGGAAGAATTGAACGGTGTAACAATCTACTGGTTAATTTCAATTGGACTTCTGGTAGGATTTATTATTGATGTGATTATGTGGAAACGAGGCATCGGCCTGATCGGTAACGTTGTAGGTGGCGCGCTTGGTTCCGTGATCATTGGTACTGTTGTTATTTCCCTGAATATGTATGGTCCGCTTATCTATGCAGCACTCGGTGCCATTGCATTTCTGTTTTTGGTTAACGTATTCAGCTTCCATCCAAATGATTCTGTAAATGCCAAAACAGGCTGACTGAGATACAGTATGTCACTGTTTATTTATCCTTTTAACCTGACATCTGAGGTATGATTCCAAAAGTTGACGGGACTGCAATTTGGTTGCTTCCGGATATCAGCCTCAGCAAATCTCTGTCCCGCATCATTAATACTTTAGCCGTTCGCTATAAATCTCCGGAATTCCTTCCGCACATCACCCTGTGCAGTCTGCCGGAGAACACGAGCACAGACCCGGTACAACTGGCCCGGAATCTGGCTGACCGAAGAGAATCATTTAAAATCGATACCGGAAATGTTGTATGCAGATCTGATTACTACAGGAAGCTGGTTATCGAACTGTTGCCAAACCCATCATTTTACGAATTTTGCAATCTAGCTGATCATCTTGCAACGAAACCAATCAGCAAAACCCAAGACCCTCACCTTTCCCTGCTTTATTCGAATGTATCCTGTACGAACCTTTCAAATGAAATTCCAGATTTAAGGGATCAAATCCCTGCCTATATTCCCATTCACGGGATTTCGGTTGTGCAATTAAACGGAGGGCCCGATTCATGGAATATTATCAGTACATATACCTTATCAAATAAACCGACGGAATAATTTGGAACTGAAAGTGAGAATTCCGACAATTCAACAAACATTCATACCATAACATCAACGAGGAAATTAATGTCTAAATACAAGTTTTTCCAACAGGTTAATAATGCATTCGATCGGGCAGCTGCCTATACGAAATTTGAAAAGGGTTTACTTTCACAGATGAAAATTTGTAATGATGTTCTTCACATCACTTTCCCACTGGAACGGGACGACGAAACCATTGAAGTGATTGAGGGATGGAGAGTTGAACACAGTCATCATAAACTGCCAACCAAGGGCGGTATACGGTACAGTTTAATGGTGAATGAAGATGAAACAATGGCTCTTGCATCTTTAATGACCTATAAATGTGCGGTTGTTGACGTCCCGTTTGGCGGTGCAAAAGGCGGTATCAAGATTAATAAAGCAAACTATTCGGAAGAAGAACTGGAGCGAATTACCCGCCGCTACACATTTGAACTGATCAAAAAGAATTTTATAGGGCCCGGTTTAGACGTTCCCGCTCCTGATTATGGAACTGGTGCGAGAGAAATGGGGTGGATTATGGACACATTTCGTCAGATCAATTCAGATATTAATGCAGAAGGTTGTGTAACCGGTAAACCCATCAGTATGGGAGGAATCCGGGGCCGGACGGAAGCGACCGGAAGGGGTGTTTATTTTGGAATTAAGGAAGCCTGTAATAATGCTGAAGACATGAAAAATCTGGGGCTGGAGCCAGGACTGGAAGGAAAAACTTTTGTTGTGCAAGGGCTTGGTAATGTAGGTTATCACGCCGCTAAATATATGATTGAAGCCGGTGCAATTATGATTGGTGTAGCTGAAATGGATGGATCCATTTACAGTACGAAGGGTATTGATCTTGAAAAATTAATGGAATACAAAAAAGAGAGTGGCGGTATTTCGGGCTTCGAAGGCACCGAAACACTGAAAGACAATAACACAGTTTTGGAGAGTGAATGCGATATACTGATACCCGCAGCTCTTGAAAATCAGTTAAATGATTCAAACGCGGATAAAATCAAGGCTAAAATCATCGGTGAAGCGGCTAACGGGCCAACGACCTCTTCCGCTCATGACGTCATCAAGAACCGCGGTGCTCTTATCATTCCGGATAATTATCTGAATGCGGGTGGTGTGACGGTCTCTTATTTTGAGTGGCTGAAGAACTTGCAACATGTCCGCTTTGGCCGGATGGATAAGCGTTTTGAAGAGAACAGCTTTAAAAAAATTCTTTCAGTCATTGAAACCGTTTCAGACAGAAAATTCACCAAGAAAGAACTTGAATTCCTCGCCATGGGGGGAGGAGAGGCTGAACTTGTGGATTCAGGTCTGGAAGAAACCATGGTGAATGCCTATAACGAAATTAATGAGCTCAGAAAATTACATGATGTGGATCTCAGAACCGCTGCATTTATCAGTGCCATTAATAAAGTGGGTATAATTTACCAGCAGATGGGAATTTTTCCTTAAAAAAATAGCCCTGTACGTGTCAGCGTACAGGGCTTTGTTTTTAATAGACAGCCTTATTTCTGTCCTTAACCAAAACATCAGTTTATAGGTACGGCAATCACTTAAAGAAGTTACAATCTGTTTCCGATTATCTTATTCCGGCTGGTAACTGATCGGTTGTTATCATTTTCCTGGTATTTATGATCGGATATGTGGCCGCACAATTTGTAGCCGGCGGAAAAGCATTTGCTTCCGGATTTGGCATGGATATGAATGCCGGAATTGTGCTTACTGCCCTGATTGTTCTTGTTTATACCGTCCTGGGAGGATTCCTTGCCGTTAGCCTTACTGATATGATTCAGGCCCTGTTTATGATCCTTGCACTGGTGGTACTGCCCGGGGTTGCCATTTACAACTTTGGCGGACTTGTCTATTTACTGGAGCACCTGGCAACCCTCGATGGGATCTATGTTGACCCCTTTGCCATCAGTGCGGGTGCCGCCATCGGCTTTATGGGGATTGGCCTTGGATCTCCTGGAAACCCCCATATCCTGGCTCGATATATGTCGATTAATGAATCAAAACAGCTGCGAATGGCTGCCATCATCGGTACCGTCTGGAATGTGATTATGGGCTGGGGAGCGGTCTTCATCGGCCTTGCGGGGCGGGCCTGGTTTCCGGATGTGGAGATGCTTCCTGATGGCGATACAGAAAATCTCTTTCCGATTCTTGCCCGGCAGCATCTGCATCCTGCCATTTTTGGTGTGATACTCGCCTCAATCTTCGCTGCTATCATGTCGACAGCCGATTCCCAGCTCCTGGTAGCCGCTTCCAGCGTGGTACGGGATATTTACGACAAGCTGATCAGAAAAGGTGAGAAAATCCCCCAAAAAACCCTGGTGATCTACAGCCGGTCCGTAGTGGTATTATTGGTGATTATTTCACTTTTATTCGGTTTTGTTGCCGAAGAACTCGTTTTGATTGGGCCGCAACGTGCTTTCGAACGGCGTG
>JBBDMD010000062.1:0-1260 GCA_040878515.1 Balneolaceae bacterium
GCTCTTTCTTCTCTCAATTTCTTTTTCCTGGCGTACTCCATAGCGGCTTCACGAACCCATTCACCCTCTTCATAGGCTTTTTTTCGGGCTTTAATACGCTCCCGGTTCATCGGCCCGTCGCCTTTTACCACGCTCCAGAATTCATCCCAGGGTATTTCACCAAATTCCCAGTGTTGGGTTTCTTCATTATATTTCATGTCGGGATCAGGCAGTGTTAGGCCGATTGCCTCCGCTTCCATCACGCTGCGATCCACAAAATTTTGACGAAGCTCATCATTGGTTTTGGTCTTAACTCCCCACTTGATTAACTCTGCACTGTTAGGCGAGTCGGTATCGTGAGGGCCAAACATCATCAGTGTAGGCCACCACCACCGGTTTACGGCATCCTGCGCCATTTTTTGCTGCCCGGGAGTTCCGCTTGCCATTTTCGCAAGCATTTCATATCCCTGTTTCTTGTGAAAATTTTCTTCTTTACAAATCCGGAGGTTAGCTCTTGCATATGGGCCATAGGATGATTTAGCAAGCATGGTTTGATTGACAATGGCAGCACCATCTACCAGCCATCCGATCACGCAAATATCAGCGTAGGTTAGGGTGGGGTAGTTAAAAATACTCGAGTATTTGGCATTCCCGTAAATGTAGTCTTCAATTAAATCCTGGCGTTTAACCCCGAGTGTTTCCGTACCGCTGTAAAGATAGAGCCCATGACCAGCTTCATCCTGTACTTTAGCGAGAAGCACCAATTTTCTTTTCAATGATGGAGCCCGGGTTATCCAGTTTCCTTCGGGAAGCATTCCTACAATTTCCGAGTGAGCGTGCTGGCTCATCATCCGGATCAGCTGTTTTCGATAACGATCCGGCATCCAGTCTTTGGGTTCAATTGTCTCGCCGTTGTCGATTCGCTGCTGAAATTCGTCTAATTTTGCCTGAGTATCCATAAAAGCGCTTTTTTAAAGTGATATGACGTATAGGACATTCATACGTACAACTACAATATATGAAATTCAGTTCAGAAGAATTATTTCTTTTAACCTCATAAGCAGGCGTTTGAGAAATGAACCTAAGCTGCTCAAGTTCCGCAAAATGGCGATGTAATTACTTGCACTGCGTGCAGTGTGATCAATACTTTTCTACGAAGTTTACTTGATCAACAAAGCCTTGGCGAAGTGGATAACATAGTTGAGCGGGGCAACACTATTTAAAAAGTGACAGGTAATTTATCCGTCGTTCAAACCTGGTAGCGATGTGTGAGGATCCAAT
>JBBDMD010000063.1:0-6595 GCA_040878515.1 Balneolaceae bacterium
AATTGTTCATTCTGTTCAATTAAATTCATTTTCTAAATCTGCTGTTGTAAATGGGAAATGACTTAAAACATTTTGATTTATGGAACTGTTTTTTTGTGAAAACTATTTTTATATTACAGGTCTGTAAAAACTATAAAATAATTGAAGATATGATTGGAGTAAAAGTAAAAGATAACGAAAGCATAGATCGTGCAATCAACCGATTCAAGAAAATGATTACGCGCTCTCGTGTTTTAAACGAATATAAAGAGCGTCAGCAGTTTACAAAGCCCTCTGAAGAACGCAGAGAAGCGATGAAAAAGAGTGTGAGAGAGCAGCGCAGACGACAGCGCGACAATTACTAAAGATTGTTCATTACTTTTGAAATTTTGTCTGCGGCACTCAATACCATTTTTGTACCTGCCGCAGCATCACTATTAGGAAGCACAGCTTTTTTCAACCCCATCTTCTCTGCTTCTTTCAAACGCTGATTCAGGAAAGGTACTTTCCGTATTTCCCCGCCAAGCCCTACTTCGCCAACATAAAGGGTATGGCTGTCTGCCGGGCGGTCTTTCAGGCTTGAAGACAGAGCTGCCATCACGGCAAGATCTGCGGCAGGATCCGAAATTTTCAAACCTCCGGCAATATTCAGATATACATCCTGGCCGGCAAATCCAAGCCCGGCCCTTTTTTCAAGTACCGCGATCAGCAGCGATAACCTTCGCTGATCGAAACCACTTGCCGTTCTCTGAGGAGTGCTGAAACTGCTGCCTGTAACCAGTGCCTGTACTTCTATAAGAATAGGCCTTGACCCCTCCATAATGCAGGTAATACAATTTCCGCTTACATCATGATTCCGATCTCCCAAAAACAGATCAGAGGGATTCGTTATTTCATGAAGGCCGCTATCCTGCATCTCAAACACACCCACCTCCTGGGCCGGGCCAAACCTGTTTTTAACACACCGAAGCAGTCTGTAGAGCTGGCTTTGATCTCCCTCAAAATGAAGTACCGTATCTACCATGTGCTCCAGAATACGAGGGCCGGCTATGTCGCCATCCTTGGTTACATGGCCGATCATCAGTGTTGTTATGCCCTCCTTCTTGGCAATTTGCTGGAGCATAGCGGAACACTCCCTGATCTGCTGAACACTTCCCGGAAGGCTGGTCAGTTCACTGCTGAAAACAGTCTGTATGGAATCCAGAATCAGTAAATCGGGCTTAATATTCCGCGCCTGCCTGATAATCGATTTAATTTCCGTATTTGAATAGATATACAGATTTTCCCCCTTCAGCCCGATGCGTCCGGCCCTCTGCTTAATCTGAGATGCCGATTCTTCGCCGGCTACGTAAAGAATTTTCCATTCCGGGCATTGATGCGCTACCTGCAGCATTAACGTGCTTTTACCAATACCCGGGTCGCCGCCCAGAAGCAGAAATGACCCTTTTATTAATCCGCCGCCCAACACCCTGTCGAACTCTTCGAGATGGGTTGAGAGCCGGTCCTGATCATTGTGTTCAACTTTAGAAAGGAGTACAGCTTCATCGGATTTTCCATTCGATTCAGAAATATCCACTTTATGCTTTTTCCCGGACGATGCCGATTTATCGGCTACTTTTTCCACATAGGTATGCCATTCGCCGCACACAGGACAAACACCCAGCCATTTGGCTGATGAATGTCCGCAATTACTGCACTCATACTCTATTTTTGTTTTGGCCATGACTCCTGCCTCTTACTGAATCAATCCTTATTGATAGCTTCCAGTTTTTCTGATACCGTATGATTTACATACCAGGCCATTGCTATAACTCCAAGGCCAATACTGATATAGTATGTTATGATTCTCCAGACAAAAACAGCCAGCCCGATAAATGCAGTTCTCTCTATCAGCGGACCCAGGAAAATTGCAAACAGGCCTTCTACCCCGCCCGAGCCCCCCGGAGTCGGGATCACCAGGAATGCCATATTCATTGCCAGGCTTCTCAGCACCAACAGTATCTCATCACCCGGCAGTAAGCTGAGGACTACAATTACCGGGAGCGCTATTCTACAGAGCCAGGTAAATACCGTTAACAAAAACGATTTCCAGACAAAGCTAAAGGGTTTTTTACGAAGTTCATGAGAATAGCTTTCAAGATTCTCAGCCTCGGCATTTATACTCTCCGAGAACCTTCTCAGCAATGGAAGTTTAAAGACGGTTTTAATAATATTTTTCATCGCTTTTGGATTTACCAAAAGGCCATAAGCCAGCACAACACCGTACAATAACAAACCAGTATATATCAATCCCATACTTGCGGCACCCACAAATCCGATTTCATCGGGAATCACCTCAAAGAAGAAGCCGGTAATGATCAGAATAGGGACCGCGAGGGCATACCAAAATTGATCTAAAAGCACTCCATAAAGTATAATTGCAGAAGATTTTCCCAATTGTATTCCTTCACGGCTCATAGCATAGGTGGCAACAGGTGCTCCTCCAATTGTTGAGGGAGTAACAGACGATGCAAAATCCCAGGTAAGCATAATCCGGAGTGATGCCATCCAGCTGATCGTGTTATCGGCAAGAAACCGGATCCTGGCAGCCGACAGGTAGAGTTTTAAAAGTACTACGCCAAGGGCTAAAAACAGACCCGGCAGTCTTTTGGGCTTCAGATGCTCTAATATTCCCGGTGTGTAGGTAAGATAAATCACGATGGCCATACTCAGTACACTCAGGCCAATAGATATAGCAAGATACTTAAAAGATATTAAAGGGCCACTCTGTACGGTATGTTCCTTGGGTTCGGTCAATAGCTTCTTAAAATTGTAACTGCTTACGGACGCTAGTATAAAACTCTATCCAAAAAAAAAGCCACATGCGAAAATCATCACATGTGGCATTCTGATTTTATGCGATGGTAATCTCTTCGTTGAGATATACATCCTGGATAAAGTTAAGCAGTTTAACACCCTCATTCATTGGCCGCTGAAATGCTTTCCTGCCGCTGATTAAACCCATTCCACCTGCTCTTTTATTAATTACAGCCGTTTTAACAGCATCGGCAAAATCATCACTGCCTGATGCCCCGCCGGAATTAATCAATCCTGCACGTCCCATATAGCCATTTGCCACCTGGTAACGGGTCAGGTCGATTGGGTGATCTGTAGTCAGTTCAGAATAAATACGCTCATCCAGTTTTCCATAGGATGAATCCCCGGCATTCAGAGCTTTATATCCGCCGTTATTGGTGGGTAGTTTTTGTTTTATTATATCGGCACCAATAGTTGCTCCGATATGATTGGCCTGGCCGGTTAAATCTGCAGATGAGTGATAATCTGTGCCGCCTACTTTAAATGCAGAATTACGGGTGTAACACCATAATACCGTGGCTAATCCCAGTTGATGAGCAAAGTCAAACGCTTCGGCAACTTCCACAATCTGCCTGGATGATTCTTCAGACCCGAAATAGATGGTTGCCCCTACCGCTGCTGCCCCAAGATTATAAGCCTGTTCTATATTCCCAAACATAATTTGATCGTATGTATTGGGATAGGTAAGCAGTTCATTGTGATTAATTTTAACAAGAAATGGAATTTTATGAGCATATTTTCTGGACACAGACCCAAGGACACCAAATGTGGAGGCTACAGCGTTACAGCCACCCTCGATTGCCAGTTCTATAATTTTTTCGGGGTCAAAATAGTCCGGATTTTTAGCAAACGAAGCACCAGCACTATGTTCAATACCCTGATCGACAGGCAGTATGGACATGTACCCGGTGCCTGAAAGGCGACCGTGATCCAGTAATCGCTGTAGATTGATCAGAACCCTGTTATTTCGATCTGAATGATACCACACATCATCTACATAAGATGAATTCGGCAGATGTAATTTATTTTTAGGAATCGTTTTACATACATGACTCAATAAAGAATCAGCATCTTTACCCAATAATTCTTCAATCCCTGAGATTTTGAGTGCCATTTGTTGAACTCCGGTTTGTCGTTGAAATTGTTTTGATTAAGATTTACAATATACATGTTCATTTATCAAATGGCTATTGGTCTGCCGGGATTTGCATCAGTGAAAATGTAATGATTATAAATTTTGGCAAACATTAACGACTTCCCAGAAAATATCTTATTTTTACAGGCTTAACCAAAAACAGTGACATGCAAATAAGCAATATCAATTTAGGCCATCAACCGCTGCTTCTGGCACCCATGGAAGATGTGTCCGACTCACCCTTTCGTCAAATCTGTAAACAAAAAGGGGCCAGTGTGGTGTATACTGAATTTATCAGTTCAGAGGCGATCATACGCGATTCAGACATTGCCCTGAATAAAATGCAGTTTGAAGAGATTGAACGCCCTTTTGGAATCCAGATATTTGGCGGCCGTGAGGAGGCAATGGAAGGTGCCTCCGCTGTGGCGTGTGCAGGAAACCCTGACCTGATTGATATTAATTTTGGCTGCCCGGTATATAAAATTGTAAAAAAAGGTGCTGGTTCTGCATGCCTCAAAGACCTGGATATGATGGAGCGAATGACCGGTTCAGTTATAGATGCCGCCGGTGATATCCCGGTTACCGTAAAAACCCGCCTGGGCTGGGATGATCAAACGATCAGAATTCAGGAAGTTGGCCTGATGCTTCAGAGGCTGGGAGTAAAAGCTCTTACGGTTCATGCCCGAACCCGGTGCCAGAAGTATAAGGGAGATGCCCGCTGGGAATATTTAAAAGCACTAAAAAATACTCCCGGCCTGCATATTCCCATAATTGGCAATGGGGATGTTACATCTCCTGAGGATGCTAAACGGATGTTTAATGAAACCGGTGTTGACGGAGTCATGATTGGACGTGGAGCCATTGGCAACCCGTGGATTTTTGAGCAGACCCGGCACTATTTAGAAACCGGTGAAATCATGCCTGAACCCTCACTCGACGACAGAATCGCCGTTTGCGCAAAACAGCTGGAGCTATCGGTAGATCATCATGGCGAACGCTATGGAGTCATCATCATGAAAAAACACTACGGCCAGTATCTGAAAGGGATCCGCAATGGGAAAAAACTGCGAAATGCGATCATGCAGGAAAAAGAGATGCAGCCTGTATTAGAGCTGTTATTCAACTTTAAAGATGAAGAAATTTTCGCGCTGGCATAACACATAAATCGGGAATTAAATGAGTTCAATTTCCCGGGTGACCCCTATTCCATCTTTTTTCTATCGAGAAACTATAAACATTCTGCCTGACTTCTCAACTCAACCATATCACTTATATAACGTCCACCCCGATATAAGGCCGGAGAACTTCCGGTATTTCCACATCCCCGTTTTCTTTTTGATAGGTCTCTAATATTGATGCGACAATCCTTGGCAGTGCCAAACCGGACCCATTTAACGTATGAAGCATCTCAGTTTTACCTTTTTCATTTTTATAGCGAAGCTGCATTCTGCGGGCCTGGAAAGAACCGAAATTTGAGCAAGAGCTCACTTCGAGCCATCGTTTTTGACCGGGACTCCAGACCTCAAGATCATATTTTTTAGTTTGGGTAAATCCCATGTCTCCGGTGCACATCAGCAGGGTTCGGTAGGGAAGCTTCAGCTTTTTTAAAAGGGATTCAGCGTATTCCCTGAGGGATTCCAGCTCATCATCCGACGTTCCGGGGAGTACAATCTTTACCAGCTCCACTTTGTCGAACTGGTGCAGCCGGTTCAGACCCCGCACATCTTTACCGTAACTGCCCGCCTCACGCCTCCAGCAGGGTGTATAAGCCGAATATAAAACCGGTAGCGAATCGATACTGAATATTTCATCCCGGTGGAAATTTGTGACCGGTACTTCAGCAGTAGGAATCGCAAAAAATCCATCCCGCGGAATCGTGTACATCATATCTTCCTTGTCTGGAATCTGGCCGGTGCCTCTGGCTGAATCTTCATTTACAAAATAAGGGGGCTGAATTTCTGTATAGCCGGCTTCGCTTGCCTCGTTCAAAAAAAAGTTTATAAGGGCACGCTGCAGTCTTGCCATTTTTCCCAGGTAGAAAGGAAATCCTGCGCCCGTTACTTTTGAGCCTCTTTCAAAATCAATCCATCCTTTTGCATCAGCCAGATCCCAGTGCGGCAACAGCCACTCCTCTTCATTCGGGGTTCCCCAGGAAGAGTGGACAACATTGTCATTTTCCGTTTTTCCTACCGGTACAGAAGAGTCGGGAACGTTGGGTATTTTGTAAAGCAGATCATTACGCTCATCCGAAATCTTAATTATTTTATCTTCTAGCTCTTTAATTTTCTCTTTATTCTCACCCGTTTCCCTGATTAAGGCATTGGCCTCTTCCTTTTTGCCCTGCCCCATCAATGTACCAATCTCTTTAGCTTTGGCATTACTTTCAGCCCGCAACCGATCCAGTTTCGTAACCAGCGATCTCCACTCCTCATCTTTCTCCAGTACAGCGTCTACAGCTGAGGCATCTTTCTCCCCCTTATTAAGCATCCCCTGTTTTACCAGATCCCTGTTTTCTCTAATATAAGCTACGTCAAGCATGATAAATTGATTACTCTAAATTGGTTTTTTTTGAACTCAAAGATACAAGTCGTATTGAATCGATCGAAATTTATTTCACTCTTATCT
>JBBDMD010000064.1:0-1246 GCA_040878515.1 Balneolaceae bacterium
CTTGTTATTTGCAGGTAGATTGTTGCTTCACCCTTTTGCAGTCCGTTCCGGCTAATCAGCTCACGGCTGATTTCCCCAATGGCTGACCGCTGAGAAGAATCAAGGTTGATCCCCAAAGCGTGCAGGCCTTCGTCCATCCGGCGCAGATGCTCCTCTTCCCTAAAAAACCGGTTATCAACCACCCGGATCACTTCATAAATTCCATCCCCAAAAATAAATCCCCGGTCCGATACCGAAATTTTGGCACTTTCCTGTTCCAGATAGCCCCCGTTCAGATACACCTGCATATGTTGTCCTGTAGATTTTATTGTTCTGTTAAAAAATTACACCCAATAATATCTCTTTTACTCAAAAATTGAAATACGTTCCTTCAGCCTGCTGCTTTCTAAATGGCTTCTTCAATACTGTCTTCCCCCGAAACAAGGTCGAGCGTGACTTTTCTGCTTATCCGTTGCTATAACCCAACAAATCACTATATCTTAAACTTCTTTCTGAAGCAGGGCTTTGCAATACAATCCGTAGATACAAAAAAGATGCCACATGAATCTGTAATTCACCCTGCAGATGCTTAATTTTATCCTCATGCCAATGTAGCTCAGCTGGTAGAGCAACGCTCTCGTAAAGCGTAGGTCGTCGGTTCGAATCCGATCATTGGCTCATTTTTTTATTAACCATCTAATTAAGATCGTATGCGATTTGAGACCAGGGCTATTCACACCGGAATGGAAACAGGCAACCCGTCGAAAGCCATTGTACCGCCAATTTCACCAAGTACTATTTTTGAAATTGATCCTGAAGGCAGAGCCCCCGGCGACCTTCATTACACGCGCCTTGGTAATCCAAACCGAAATCAATTTGAAGAGGTGATTGCCACTCTTGAAGAGGGACAGGCAGCGGCGGCATTTTCTTCGGGTATAGCAGCAGCTTCAGCCGTTATGCAGGCTCACGATCCGGGCGATCATATCATCATGCCGGATGATGTGTATGCCGGAAACCGGAATATGGTAAAATCCATTATGATGAGATGGGGCCTGGATGTTGATTTTATTCGCATGACGGATTTGAACCTGATTGAAGATCACATCAAAAAAAATACAAAGCTGATCTGGATTGAAACCCCATCAAATCCAATGATGAGAATCACGGATATCCGGGCGGTTTGTGAATTGGCTACTTCCCGCAATATCCGCACACTGGTTGATAATACCTGGCCCACACCGGTTAATCAGCAGCCACTAAAACTGGG
>JBBDMD010000065.1:0-1240 GCA_040878515.1 Balneolaceae bacterium
GAGGTAAAACGGCCCCTTCAACACGGCTCTCTTTAAGCGGTATGCGGAGGTCATTTACGGTAGTAAGAGGATGGCTGGAACCGCTCTGCAACAGGTGGATCCATTCAGATGCAAGTTTAAGCTGATGTGATACAGTTTTTTCATCGGCGGATGGCATAAACTTTTCGAGAAGTTCATGTCCGTAGGGAGTATAGCATTTTTTTATGGATGCTTCCCGGATGGAATCGAAACCTGTTTTCTGGAAAAGACTGTCGGGATGGTAGATAATCTTTGAATTCATTCTGTAAAGGTCGTGATCTTTTTATAAAAAGGTGAATTCAAATTGATGATTAATAAGTACAACGTTAAGGAACTATCATTTTAACACGATTCAAAGAATCAGTACATTTAAGAAAATATAAACGATTCGTATATGAAAATTTACCAGGTTGACGCCTTCACCAAAACTATTTTTTCGGGTAACCCGGCTTCTATAGTGCCTCTTGAAAACTGGCTTGATAAAACTTTAATGCAGCAAATTGCAGTGGAAAATAATCTGTCTGAAACAGCATTTTTTGTCAGAGAAAATGACGGATCTTACAGAATCAGATGGTTTACTCCGGAAACAGAGGTGGATCTGTGCGGGCATGCAACGCTGGCATCTGCGCATGTATTGTTTCAGTATCTTGACTTTTCTGAAAAGATGATCACATTCCGGTCGAACAGCGGAAAGTTAACCGTAGAGCAGAGAAACGGTTTGTACTGGATGAATTTTCCATCAAATCCACCGGATCCCATTCCGGTTCCGAAGTTAATTCCGGAAGCTATCGGTGTAGTTCCCATTTACACAGGAGTCAATACGGATCTTCTCGTGCTTGTTCAGGACGAAGAGACGGTAAGAAACCTGAGGCCGGATCTATTAATTTTAAAAAAGATGGAAGTGCGCGGTGTAATTGTAACTGCGCCCGGTGATGATGTTGATTTTGTAAGCCGCTTTTTTGCTCCATCTGTTGGAGTGCCTGAAGATCCTGTTACCGGATCAGCTCATACATTGTTATGTCCATTCTGGTCCAAAAGGCTGCATAAAGATGAACTTAAAGCCAAACAAATTTCCAGCAGAGGAGGAGATATAGCCTGTGTACAAAAAGAAGACAGAGTTGAGATTGGTGGTTCAGCTGTAACTTATTTGACAGGTACAATTTCAATATAGATGCTATTTTTCATATTACTAATCTGTGGGGTATTTGCCGGCATCATTGCA
>JBBDMD010000066.1:0-1235 GCA_040878515.1 Balneolaceae bacterium
GATAATAACCTGACTGATGAAGAGCTGTTGATTGCCAGCCAGATTATTGGAGAATCGCTCTCTGATGAAAGTGAAGGACTCTTTTCAAGTTTGAATGAAGCATTCACTATCCCTGCAGAATCCGGGTTCAGCCCCTCTGCTGCGAAGGTTGGAAATTTTAGTGGCAATACCCTGAATGCATCAGCAACCTACGACAGCACACAGAGCAACTATAGTTACAGCTATGATCCGGAAACCGGTATTCACTCCGTATCATTTCTGCGAAGCGTAAACCAGCCCAATTTCGCAAAAGAAACATCCTCTGAGCTTGCCTATATTTTCTATGATTTCAACGGAGAATTTATTGCTGCTCCGCGAATGGAAAATGAACGCATCGAAACGGTTGACTACAGCGCCGATCGCTCCGGATTTATTGAAACACCCCGGAAAAATTCATCCTATCAGAGAACTGGCCGTTTTTTAACCGACGGCCTCTCATCAGGATCCGACATCATACAGATCGACGGTACCCATGAAGGATCCGGTCAGTTTACAGCCACCCGTTTAAATGGCGACCAGATTGAACGCAGTTACTCACTGACTATAGATTTCCTGAATGTTCAAATCAGTAAAACCAATATGAATGAAACTCCTACACTCCAGCGCGGAGTTACAGGAGCGGTAGCCTACGAAATGATCATCACCCGTACAGTAAATGGGAATGAAAGTACCAAAACCGTAAACGGTACAGTAGAATTTAACGGAGACGGTACGGCACTGCTGCGATTCCGGGATATCCTGGACATCTTCAGAATTAAACTCGACGATGGCCGGGTTTTTGAAGAGGATGAATTTGAAGGATATATTCAATCCGTTGATCTTGCAAGAAACTCATTTACGCTGTTTAGCGGCCAACAAATCCTGATGACCTCCAATACAGAAATTGACGAAGACAGTGATCTGTCTTCCCTTGAAGAGGTAGAATCCGCTTTAAACAGTGGCTACCAGGTAGAAGCCGAGGGTGAGGTAAATCGTCGGGACGATGGCGTGTATGTAGCTGAAGAGGTTGAGTTCGAACTGGAAGATGACGAATTGGAATTTGAAGAAGATGTGGAATCCGTTAATCTTGATGAAAATTCATTCACCCTGAAAGATGGAATGACCCTCTATATTACCGATCGATCTAAGATTAACGACGACAGTGACTATAAAACACTGCAGGAAGTAAGTGATGCCCTCAATAACGGGTTAACCGT
>JBBDMD010000067.1:0-6479 GCA_040878515.1 Balneolaceae bacterium
GCCAGAAGGGAATGAAAAAGGGAGGGCAGGTCATTTGCATTGAAACGGTTGGCCATTCGGATAAACTAACCCCTGGCAAAGCATATGATATCTTAGATGAACGGCCTGATGATCTGCTTATCAGGATCGAAGACGACCGAGGCAAAATTGTGTGGTTACCAAAAAGCCACTTTGAACTGGTTTAAAATTTAGTAAGATCTCAACGATAAATTGAGCCCAAGAGTCCGCCGGTTTACGTTCGGAAACAAGTAAATGCATTCATCTCTGTGATCAGAAAGTTCAGTCCTGATAAAATCTTTTATGACAAGTGAAGAACCGGCTTTTTTCAATGGTTCTTCCATGTAAGGTTCATTCACCCCAATTACATTGGCTCCTGCACCTGAAGCTGCCTGCACCCCACTTAAGGAGTCTTCGAATATAATGGCTTCAGAAGGAGTCATGTTTAAGTTTTGAATAGCCAGGCGGTAGCATTCAGGACTGGGTTTTCCGTTTGATACAAGATTTGCCGTTACAACGGTTTCAAACGGCGGATCTATCGACAGACTGGCAAGCATTCGATCTACCTTGGGTGGAAGTGCGCTGGTTACCAGGGCAATCGGAATGTTGTATTCTATGCATTGCCGCATAAAATCTTCAATACCGGGGATCAGATCAAAGTTTTTGACAGATGCGTCAAATTCTTTAATCTCTTTTTCCATAGCAGACTGTTCTTGTTTATCAAGCCCTGAAAATTCTTTTTCTATGATTAAGCGGGCGGGCCGTCCATGGAATCGCTCATCGAAGCTCTTTTTCGGAACATGAAGGCCATATTTCTCCAGCTTTTCAACCCAGAATGATTCCACAAGCTCTTTACTGTCGATTATGACGCCATCCATATCAAAGATAATGGCTTTATATACAGTAAAATTGGTTTCTAGAGACATGGAAAAATTCAGATAAATAAATGAGACGGTCTACTTTTTCCCTTTTTCATCGATGAGCCGAACCGCATCAGCCATGCTGAATTTTTCAGGCTCGGTACCTTTCGGAAGCGATATATTTTTCTTGCCGTATTTAATATACGGGCCATACCGGCCGTCCATCACTTTAATGGGCTGATCCGTTTCGGGATGTTTTCCAAGATCTTGTATTGCTGAGCTGCCTCGTCCTTTGCTCTTCTCTTTCAGGAGTTCAACAGCACGATCCAGATCTATTTCAAGAACGTCGTCGGTCTTTTTGAGAGACTTAAATGTTCCGTCGTGCAGCACAAACGGGCCATACCTGCCAATCCCGGCTTTCACATCTTTTCCGGTGTCGGGGTGTTCTCCGAGAGTGCGGGGGAGTTCGAGCAGGGAAAGGGCGGTTTCAAAATCAACATCCGATGGCTTCATTCCCTTCAGTAATGAGACCCGCTTCGGTTTTTTATTCTCTTCGGTGATATCGCCTCGCTGCACATATGGGCCAAACCGGCCGGAGAGAACATATACCGGTTCGCCGGTTTCCGGGTGTTTACCCAGGGATTTTGGCCCCTCTTTTTCAGCTACAAGCAGTTCCTTAAGTTTATCAGCCGAAATTTCACCGGGATTCATATCCGCAGGCAGCGAAGTAGTAATCTCTTCTCCGTTCGACTCTGTTTTTACATAGGGGCCAAACCGGCCAACATGAATTTTCATGCCATTCAGCCCCTCAATGGGCAGATCCAGCAGTTTTGCATTTTGAGGATCAATTTTTTCTTCCTGTTTTTCCACTTTCATTTTCAGTCCGTCTTCACCAAGATAATAGCCTTTTAAATAGGCCAGCGGATCATAAGTGCCCCGTGCAATATCATCCAGTTTGGCTTCTAGTTCGGAGGTGAATTCACTGTCTACCAGGTCCGGAAAGTACTCCTCCAGAAGTCCGGTTACTGCAAAAGCGATGTAGGTAGGGATCAGTGTTTTTCCGTCGCTGGTAGCATATCCGCGGTCCTGAATGGTGCTGATAATACTGGCATAAGTACTCGGTCGCCCAACGCCACGTTTTTCCAGTTCTTTTACAAGGGTGGCCTCGGTGAACCGTGCAGGTGGCTTGGTTTCATGCCCGATGGCATCCAGTTTATGCAGTTCAATCGATTCACCTTCTTTTAGTTCCGGCAGAAAGATTTCCTGGGTTTCAAGGGCTGCTTCGGGGTCATCATTGCCCTCCACATAAGCCCTGAAAAATCCGGGAAAGAGAATTTTTTTACCACTTGTTTTGAAATCAGCCCGGGTATCACCCTCAGTTGCCGTCAGAACAACATTTGTAAATTCCAGTTTGGCTTCCGCCATTTGTGTAGCAATAGTCCGCTTCCAGATCAGGTCGTAGAGTTTAAATTCGCGGCCGCTGAGTTTCGTTTTTTCGGGATGAGTGAAGCTGGATCCCGCCGGACGTATCGCCTCATGAGCTTCCTGCGCTCCCTTCGATTTCCCAAAATTACGTACACGCTTAAACAGGTACTCCTCACCATATTGGGTTTCAACTGCATTTCTTGCTGCGCCAATTGCCTGCCCCGACAAGTTGGTCGAATCCGTTCTCATATACGTGATAAAACCATTTTCGTAGAGCTTCTGTGCAATGCTCATTGTATCCCTGGCAGAAAAGCCAAATTTTCGGTTGGCTTCCTGCTGAAGTGTGGAGGTAATAAAAGGTGCTGATGGATTTCGTTTCTGGGTAGAGACTTCTATGGACGATACTTTCCATTCCGCCTTTTCAAGCTGATCCCGGAGCTTATTGGACGCATCTTCGTCCAGGAGTACCACACTGTCGGGCTTTTTAAGCTTACCGGTCTGTTCATTGAAGTCTTTACCGCTGGCTAATCTCTTGCCATTCAGGTGAGATAAGTCTGCCTGAAAATGATTTTTGTTTTTTTGTTTTGACAGATCCGCTTTCAGATCAAAATATTTTCCGCTCTTGAACCTCATTCGCTCTCTTTCGCGCGACACCAGAAATTCAACGGCAACAGACTGAACTCTGCCTGCTGATAAACCGGGGGAAATCTTTTTCCATAAAAGGGGTGAAATTGTATATCCCGCAAGCCGGTCGATAATGCGCCTTGTTTCCTGGGCATGAACAAGATTCATATCGATATCCCGGAAATTCTCCAGGGCATTTTTGATGGCTTCCTCAGTGATTTCACGAAACACCATCCGCTTTACGGGTACGTTAGGATTTAACAGTTCCGATAAATGCCAGGATATTGCTTCTCCTTCGCGATCCTCATCCGTGGCTAATATGAGTTCATCAACTCCCTTCAGCAGCTCCTTTAGTTTTTTAACTATCTTCTTTTTGCTGGAGGGAACCACGTAGAGAGGCTCAAAATCTTTTTCTACATTTATTCCCAGGTTCGACCAGGACTCTTTCTTGTACTTGGCAGGGATTTCTTTTGCGGAAGACGGCAAATCCCGGATATGGCCCATTGAAGAGTCAACGATATAGCCTTTTGGCAAATACTTCTTAATGGTTTTTGTTTTTGTTGGAGACTCAACAATGACTAATGACTTCATAAAATTGTTTTATAGTGATTCAATAAGCTCTTTGAGTTCTTCTGCATGAGCTTTTGTATTTACTTTTTCAATAACTCCCAATACGGTTCCGTCTGTATCCAGTACAAATGCAGAACGGGAAGGTGCATCAAATGTTTTTCCATACATTTTTTTCTCTACCACAGATCCTGTTGCTTCAGCAAATTTGTAATCGGGATCAGAGGCCAATGTATAACTGATATTCATTTTTTCGGCATAATTTTTATGGGAACCGCAGGTGTCTTTGCTGACGGCAATAAGATTATAACCTTTTTTATCGAACCATTCTGACTGTTCGGCCAGACTCCTGTTCTGCTTGTCACATCCGGCGGTATTGTTTCTCATGTAAACGGAAACGATAGCCGGGCGGTCCAGTAGTTCGGAAAACTGTACTTCTTTCTGTTCACCTTTCTGAACAACGCTTAATGTAAAATCGAGATTAACTTTATCTCCTTTTTTTACCATTGCAATGTATTGGTTTTTGGTTGCTGTTGGTTGATAACAACGGCAATTTTTATCAATTTCGTTCTGCTTGTTAAAAAATAAAACAGATACAAAGTATACACATTCTATCCTTGATGGAGCAACTCTGTTCACATTTTAAATTCTTATTCGTTGTTTTATCCTCTCTTAGTGGTCAGATAGTTGATCATAATCCGGGTTACCGGCAAGCAGATAGTGTGCCACTGCGGCCAATACAATCGCGTGATGCACGACACCTTGAGATACAAGAGAGAGAAATTGCCTGACCGGCATGATGTGCACGGCAATATCTTCAGTCCCGTCGGTATGCTGTTGATGGGTTTTATTACAATCTTCAGCAAGGTATAAATGTGTAAAATTTGATAATATTGCAGGATTGGAGCTTGTTTTACCGATTTTTTTCCATGAGCCGGCCTCAAATCCGGTTTCTTCGAGCAGTTCTCTCTTTGCAGATTCGAGTGGCTCCTCACCCGGATCAACCATTCCCCCCGGCAGTTCAAGTGTTGTTTCATCAATGCCAACCCTGTATTGCTCAACCAATACGATCTCATTTTCGGATGTTAATGCAATCATATTGATCCATTCCGGTGCATTTAAAACATAAAATGGTGAAGCGGTCTCTTTTTTGTCGGGTATAATCTCTAATTGATGCAGAGAAAAAATGGGAGTTTCATAGAGTTTCTTATCTTCAGCTACAGCCCATCTGGGTTTTGTAAATGTAAATTGCTCACGCATAAAGTTTTTTATTTATATGGAAAAGAGGCTTGAAGTTACAAAAGGTTCGATCACCAGTGAAGATGAAATCATTGAAATTGTAAATGAAGCCTGCAATTTAATGGAAAATATATATGATGATGGTGATTACCCGAAATTGATGGTAAAACGATCCTGGTCTGAACACAATCCCATTATTACCGGCGAGATGGCCCTGCCTCATGCATACCGGTGGTATTTATCAAGAGAAATTAAAAAGCTGATAGAAAAGGGAGCGGAAATCAAAATCTTTCCTTCCCGGCCCCGGGTAACGCTGAATGATCCGGCACTTTTCGATAATGCGGATGAAGATGAGTGGGACATCACACAAAAGAAAATGTTTCTGTTTAGTCCCGAACGTATCGACATCTCCCTGAACCGTCTGGAGCACTACACAGGAACGAAACCGATGGATTTTCAGCGGTACATCCTTTTTACAAACTACGACATGCACGTGGAGGTTTTTAAGGAGCTGTTTCCGGATTGCGTTAAACCTTCAAGAGCTGCCCAGATGCCGGCCTTCCATCATAAATTACCCGATAACAAAGGAGTAACCCTGATCAATATTGGAGTGGGGCCGTCTAATGCGAAAACAATTTCCGATCATGCTGCGGTACTACGCCCTGATGCCATCATCATGGTAGGCCATTGCGGCGGGCTTAGAAATCACCAGGATATCGGTGATTTTGTGCTTGCAACCGGATTTATGCGAGATGATGGAGTTTTGGATTACAGTTTGCCTCTCAATATTCCCATTACGCCCAATTACATGCTCAATATTTACCTGAAAGAGGTGTTGGATAAATATAAACGCAATTACAGGCTGGGCACAGTCTACACAACGGCCAATCGCAACTGGGAGTTTATGAAAAAACGGACGGTTGAACAGATTCATGTAAGCCGGAGTGTGGCCATTGATATGGAGTCGGCCACGGTTGCAACCAATGGATATCGCTACCGGGTTCCGTTTGCAACATTGCTTTGCGTGAGCGATAAACCTCTTCACGGCAAGCCTAAATTAACCGGCGACGCCCAGTCGTTCTATGAAAACTCAAAAGAACTTCACCTGAAAATTGTAATTGAAGCTCTCGATATGAGTAAGGCGAATAATCCGGAAGGCCTGCCGAATGCCAGCATTCGGGCAATTAATGAACCACTGATGGGCGGAACTGAATAGATCTGCCAGTATTGAAATCCCGGATGGGTTTTACAATTATTTAATAGAATTCAAACTTTTTCTGTAAGGGATCCGCTGTTTCCGGTTCATACAATAAAAAGATTATGGATCGAGAAGAGTTTGATACTGCTCATTTTAGTGCACATACCGTTCGGGAAATGCTCCCGGATGAGAAACCCAGGGAAAAGTTGCTGAAGTATGGGGCGGGGAGCTTGTCGGATGCCGAGCTGCTGGCTATTTTGCTTCGAACCGGCAGCAGGAAACTTAATGTAGTAGATACATCAAGAGCACTTCTAAACCATTTTAATGGATTGAGGAAGCTGGCTCAGAGCAGCTGGCAGAGCATGAGGGTGATTCCCGGAATTGCCAGGGTGAAAGCCATTACACTGGAAGCTGTGTTTGAACTTTCCCGGCGCATACAGGTGGCTTCACTGGGTGATAAAATTCAGATTTCATCACCTGAAGATGCAGCAGCATATTTTTCCCCAAAGCTTCGCGATCTGCTTCATGAGGAATTTTATGTCGCTTTTTTAAACAATTCAAAAGTACTA
>JBBDMD010000068.1:0-6429 GCA_040878515.1 Balneolaceae bacterium
GAGCTCAAAATTTTTGAATTGATCATTGGTAATTTAAACCTCTACATCTTAATTTAAGCCGCTTCAAACACGCACCCAGTCAAATTATGCCAAAAAGAATTTTAGTTACTTCTGCCCTGCCTTATGCAAACGGGCCGATTCATCTTGGGCATCTTGCCGGAGCTTATCTTCCTGCTGATCTCTATACTCGTTTTCAGAGACTTAAGGGCATTGATATTGTTCACATAAGCGGTTCGGACGAACATGGAGTGCCTATCACTATTGCGGCAGAGAAGAAAGGTGTAACACCTCAGGAAATTGTTGACCGATACCATTCCGAGAATAAAAAAGTATTTGAACAATTTGGGATCGACTTCGATTATTTTGGCAGAACCAGTTCAGAAACTCACAAAAAAACTTCTCAGGATTTCTTCCTTAAACTTTTTGAAAAAGGACTGTTTATCAAAAAAAATGAGAAACAGCTCTATGATGAGGAATCAGACATGTACCTGCCAGACCGGTACGTAAAAGGAACGTGCCCTGTGTGCGGCAATCCGGAGGCCTATGGCGACCAATGCGAAAAATGTGGTTCTGCACTCTCCCCCACCGAATTAATCGACCCGGTAAGTGCCATTACCGGAAATACACCTGTTATTAAAGAAACAGAACACTGGTTTATACCTCTCGGTAATTTCCAGGATAAACTGAACCGGTGGATCAGTTCCCGCGATAACTGGAAACCCAATGTTGTTGGCCAGTGCAAAAGCTGGCTCGATCAGGGACTTGGAGATCGAGCAGTTACACGCGACCTGACATGGGGAGTGCCGGTACCCCTTCCCGATGCCCACAATAAAGTGTTATATGTCTGGTTCGATGCTCCTATAGGTTACATATCAGCCACCAAAGAGTGGGCGGAGCAGAAAGGAAACCCCGGGTTATGGAAAACATACTGGCAGGATGAAGAGACGTCTCTTATCCATTTTATCGGTAAAGATAACATCGTTTTTCATTGTATCATGTTTCCTGCAATGTTAATGGAGCATGGAGATTTTATTTTACCTGAGAATGTTCCTGCTAATGAGTTTTTAAACCTGGAAGGCAGAAAGTTGTCTACATCCAAAGGGTGGGCTGTATGGCTTCAGGAATATCTTGATGATTTTGAACCCGATTTGCTACGGTACGTACTCGGTTCCACACTACCTGAAGCAAAGGACTCGGATTTCTCATGGAAAGATTTTCAAAACCGGGTAAACAGCGAACTGGCTGATATTTTAGGTAACTTTGTTTTCCGTACAATAAGCTTTACAGATCGCTTTTTTGAGGGTGCCGTACCCCCATTATCCAATCCATCGAAACTAGATCTGGACACTCTTAAAGAAATTGAAAATCAAAAAACAGCAATTGATACAGCTTATACGAATTTTAAATTCCGGGAAGCCATTGCTCAAACTATGAACCTTGCCCGGATCGGAAATCGGTATTTTACTGAAACCGAACCCTGGAAAACAAGGAAAGAGAACCCCGAAGTTTGTGCGAATACGCTCCATGTTTGCATACAGATATGCGGGGCATTATCCGGTTTATTCCAGCCTATTCTTCCCGGAAAAATGAATACTCTCAGAAAACAACTTGGCATACCCGATACCCTCTCATGGAATCAAATTACTTCAAATTTGGTGCCTGCCGGCCAGCTCATCAAGCCCGGAGAAATTCTATTTGAAAAAATTGAAGATGAGGTTGTGGAAGCACAGGTATCCAGGCTGCATGAAAAGGCGAAAATGGATGAGGCGGGACAAAAAAAGTTTCCTGAATTTAAAAAAGAAACTTCATTTGATCAGTTTGCGGCACTTGACCTGAGAGCCGGAAAGATTTTGAAGGCTGAAAAAGTAAAAAAATCGAACAAGCTTATTCAAATCACAGTAGATCTTGGTTTCGAAAAAAGAATCATCTTATCTGGAATCGCTGAATTCTTTAAGCCTGATGAGCTCACCGGTCAGCCGGTTGTAGTTGTTGCTAACCTGGCTCCTAAAAAAATGATAGGAATAGAAAGTAATGGTATGATTTTAATGGGCGAAGATGCCGACGGCAATCTTCACTTTGTTGAAACCGATGCCGAACCCGGCAGCCCAGTCACTTAAACACATTTATGAAAAGTAGTACATTAAGCCAACATCCGGGTTCGATTTTAAAGGAGAAGAGCACAGAATTCTGTTTTTACTGCCCTCAAGCAAAATCTGTTAGCTGTATCCTGTTTGATGGTTATAAAGAACCCCATGGTGAAGAATATTCTATGGAAAAAACTTCTAACGGTTATTGGGTTCTTACCGTGGATGAAAATCTTTCCGGTAAATGGTATGGTTACCGGGCTGAATTCGATTCAGATTCAAATTCAAACAATTCACCCTATTTGGATCTCATTTTCGCCGATCCTTACAGTAAGCATGTAACTGTAACCAACACTTATCGCCAGGATGCAAGATCCTATCTATATAACGAAGAATTCGATTGGCAGGGCGATCAGCACTGTTTTCCGGATGACCCCCGGGATCTGATTATCTACGAAACACACCTGAAGGATTTAACGGCTCACCCCAGCAGCAAAGCAAAAGGCAAGGGATATTATCAAAAGTTTATTGATCCCGGACAAAAAGGCGGCCTGCCCTATTTAAAAACTCTGGGAGTTAATTGTATTGAGTTTCTTCCTCTGCATAAATTTTCTCCGCAGGAACCCCCGTATGGCCAGAAAACCGAGGAAGGATTTCATAATACGTGGAATATTTATGCCCGGAATTACTGGGGCTATATGACATCCTTCTTTTTTGCTCCGGAATCCTCTTTTGCATCCGATATAAGCCTTCATTACTCTGGCAAAACTCCGGCTGCAGTACGTGAATTTAAAAATCTGGTCAAAGCAATTCATAAAGAAGGAATTAGTGTGATTATGGATGTAGTGTATAATCATACTTCACTATTCGACACGAACCCGTTGACGCATTTATGCCCGGATGAATATCTCCGGACCAATGAAAAAGGCGAACTCATGAACCGCAGCGGTACAGGTAATGAATTCAAATCTGAGAATCCGATGGCACGTCAGTTAATTATCGATTCCCTGTTATATTGGATCGAAGAGTACCACATTGATGGATTCCGGTTTGATTTAGCCGCACTGCTTGATAAAAAAACATGGGATGAAATAAAGAAAAAAGTCCATAAAAAATATCCAAAAGCAGTTTTGATAGCTGAACCCTGGGGCGGCCATTATGCCCCTCTGCAATTCTCTGAACATGGCTGGGCTTCCTGGAACGACCGGATCCGGAACAGTATAAAAGGATCCGATCCAATTCATGACCGTGGCTTCATTTTTTCCGACTGGCAACATGAAACCCGCCGCGAAATGCTTGAAAATATTTTTAAAGGAACATTAAACCATGGAGAAGGAGGACTGTATCTAACATCCGCTCACAGCGTTAATTACCTTGAAAGCCATGACGGATACACACTTGGCGATTTTATACGAATAGGATTAAATCCTGAAATAAGTGATACAGTCGTCACTCCTGATCGGGATCACTTTACCCTGAATGAATCAGAGATGAAAATATCAAAACTTGCTGCACTTTCTCTCTTTACTGCCCAGGGCCTTACAATGATACATGAAGGACAGGAGTTTGGCCGCTCTAAAGTAATTGCCAAAGATCCGTGCGGTGATCCTGATACTGGAAAAATTGATCACAACAGTTATCAAAAGGATAATGAAACCAACTGGATTAATTTTGCACACAGAGATTTAAACCGTTCGCTGTATGAATATTATCGTGGGTTGATCAGTATCCGAAAAAATGCTCCGGCACTCAGAAAATGTGATCCGGCTGATATTGCTTTCGATTATTTTGGAGATCCCTTGCTTATCAGTTTCTGTGTAAGTGGAAAATCTATTCAGGATTTATACGATTATTATATAATATTAAACGGAAATAGTGGTATTGATAATGAGGTTATGCTACCCGCAGGTACGTGGGAATTACTGGCCGATAAAAACATTGCATCCTCTCAACCGATTGATATCTTAAGCGGAAATATAATTGTACCAGCGCAATGCGGAATGTTACTTCGTAAGTTGCGACATTAGTTTTCAGCAAATATTTTAATGCATCTTAGTTAATCTTTAAATATCAAGGATTTGGCAACAACACCTACTACACCGCGAGGAACATGGAATTCTAAACTGGGTTTTATTTTGGCCGCTGCAGGGTCTGCCGTAGGCTTGGGTAATATCTGGCGATTCCCCACCGAAGCCGCATCAAACGGAGGTGCAGCATTTTTAATTGTTTATCTGATCTGTGTGTTTCTGATTGGGTTTCCGATTATGATTGCTGAATTATCAATTGGCAGAAGCTCACAAAAAAACCCAGTTGGGGCTTTTAAAGGATTGAGCAACAACAAATTCTTTCCACTTGTAGGCCTCTGGGGTGTTTTATGCGGAGTGATGATTCTCTCTTTCTACACGGTAATTGCAGGCTGGACCTTCAGCCACGTGTTTGTAGAAATTTTTGTTTATGCGGGGATGGACGGCGTTGCACAAATGCTGGCTGATGTGAATAACGGGTTTGTAAATGCTGTATTTGCGATTCTCTTTATGGGATGCACCATCGCTATCATACGTGGTGGCGTGAGCGAAGGAATTGAACGGGCAACTAAATTTATGATGCCCCTCCTCATTCTTATATTAATAGTGATGACCGTATATGTGCTTTTCCAGCCGGGCGCGAGTGAAGGAGTTACTGCCTATCTGTATCCCGATTTTTCTATGATTACAACCCCTCTCATTCTTGCGGCAATGGGTCAGGCATTTTTCTCGCTCTCACTGGGTATGGGGGCTCTTATCACTTACGGGTCGTATCTCAGCAAAAATGAGAATATTGCTGAGGCAGCCGCTTACGTCACACTTTCTGATGTGGGTATTGCTTTTCTTGCAGGCCTGCTGATTATGCCAACCATGTATCTGGCCCAGGCTCAGGGCGTACAAATTTTTGATGATGCAGGTAATTTTCTTGCCGGGCCCGACCTTATTTTTCAAATCCTTCCGGAGCTTTTTGCGCAATTGGGAGGTCTGCTGGGTTTAATTTTCGGGGTGATGTTTTTTCTGCTATTGAGCATTGCTGCTCTCACATCAACTATCTCATTACTTGAAGTACCCGTCTCTTACGTTATAGATGAACATGGTATTCGAAGAAAGCAAGCGGCCCTGTATGTTGGCGGCGGGATTCTGATTATATCACTCATTATCTCATTCAATCTGGTTCTGATAGACTACATCGACTTTACTTTTAGCGTGATCGGGCTACCTCTTGGCGGTCTAATGATCTGCTTATTTGTAGGCTATTTCTGGAAAACGAAAAGTGCTGTTGATGAAATGAAACAGGGGTTCAAGAACATTAGAGATTCGGCTTTTACCCGCTTTTGGTCAATTTTTATTAAATTCGTCTGCCCCGTCATTATCTTTCTCATTTTATTACAAACAATTATTAATTCACTCTTTTAAAACAGAATAGTAATAATGTAGTTTGTTATCGAAACATGACGGCAGTATTTTTAAATAACTTTAGAACGAATCAACTTTATGGCAAAAATTAGCACCTCTGATTTCCGCAATGGATTAAATATTCTTGTGGATGGAGAAATTTATACAATCGTGGATTTTCAGCATGTAAAGCCCGGTAAAGGCGGAGCTTTTGTTCGAACAAAATTAAAAGGCCTTGAGAACGAAAAAAATATTGATAAAACTTACCGTGCAGGAGAAAGTGTAGAATCCATCCGGGTCGAAAAACACCCATACCAGTTTCTATACTCCGATGGCAATATGTTCTTCTTTATGCATCAGGAGACATACGAACAGGTACCTCTGGAACGATCCAGGGTGGAAAAATCAGAGTTTGTAACAGATGGGATGATCTGCACACTGATGGTTGATGTTGATAATGATAAAGTTCTGTATGCAGAACCGCCGGATCAAATTGAATCTGAAATTGTGGATACAGACCCCGGCGTAAAGGGCGATACGGCTCAGGGTGGTAGTAAACCCGCTACAATTTCGGGGGGGGCAGTTGTTCAGGTACCTCTTTTTATCGATAAACAGGACATCATAAAGGTAGATACACGAACCGGTGAATATCTTGAACGAGTGAAATCTAAATAAAAAAACTATGGACTTAAAACTTGTAAAAAAACTACTCGACTTAATTTCCGACAGTGAAGTTGACGAAGTTTCTATTGAAGAAGGCGATTTTAAATTAAAAGTAAAAAAGAATGCTGATGCTCCGCCTGCTACCGTTCATTACCAGGCACCGCCTCAGCAGCAGGCTACTCAGGCTCCTGCAGCATCCCCGGCACCTGCAGAAAGCGAAAAACCTTCCGGAAAAGAAAGTTCTGAGCCCGATGGTGAAGTAG
>JBBDMD010000069.1:0-6292 GCA_040878515.1 Balneolaceae bacterium
TTAAAGAGACGAGATAAATTTGTTTCATTTTCGTAAAACCAGAACTAAGATTTAAGACTGTGAAAATCAGGCAAGTGTTAAGATATTGATCAGAATTATAAAAACAATAAGTGAATCAGTATCGGCAGATTATGGTAGATTTATAGGTACAAAGCAAAACATTATTATAAGCTCAACGAGCTTTACAAAGTTGATTATTCAATACCGGCAGAGGTAACAACAGCAGGGGAACCATAAAAGTATCAAATCTCTTATATAGTTTCCCGGCGTCAAAGTTTCTTACTGAAGATTTCTACCTAGTTTATTCCTATTATATTGGCACCCTGCTTGAGTTGATATTAAAAATCAGATAAAATCATTGACACATTCTTCATTCTGCAGGGAAAGCTAATTTGTTAAAACTTCTAAATGGAGTGATTATTTGCAGAGAATTATAGTTTCTTTGGGATGTTAATAAAATCATAAAATATTTTTAGTAAGTGCTAATATATCTGCTGTGTACGGTGAATCGGATATCAGGCAATCATAAATAAATTAACTTCTTTATCTATATCTATGGACGTATTTTCTGCTGCCTCCCATCATGATGTGTTTCTACTGGTACTGCAGATTTCCATTTTATTGCTTTCAGCCAGGGCATTAGGGGAAATTTCAACGCGATTGGGACAACCATCCGTAATCGGTGAAATTTTAGCCGGTATTCTGCTCGGGCCTACACTGCTTGCCGGTGTTTTCCCTTCATTTGGTGAACTGATCGTTCCGCAAACGGAGGTACAGGGCTATCTGCTTGAGGTAATCAGCCTTTTGGGTGCGATGTTTCTTTTGCTGATTACCGGACTCGAAACAGATATTCAGCTGATTAAACGCCACTCAAAAACGGCCATCAGTGTATCACTTGGCGGTATTTCAGTTACTTTTTTTACCGGGTTTTTACTGGGACAATATTTACCCGATTTTCTACTGGCCGACTCAGATGAGAGACTGGTTTTCTCACTTTTTGTTGCAACAGCCATGGCCATTTCGGCGATACCGGTAATTGCAAAGGTATTGATGGATATGAACCTGATGCGCCGTGATATCGGTCAGACTATTCTTGCCGCGGGAATGAGTGACGATACAATCGGCTGGATTTTACTTTCAGTAGTAGCCGGTATTGCAGCCGGAGATGCAGTGACAACCGGAACGGTTCTGACAACGGTGGGAAGCGTACTGGCGTTTATGATATTCAGTTTTACATTCGGTCGCTGGATGGTCCGTAAACTTCTGATATTTGTTCAGGATGAAGTAGTAAGCAACGACCGGCTTCTAACGCTGGTTATCGTGCTTACTTTTTTGTGGGGAGCGATCACCCAAATCCTGAATCTTGAGGCGATACTGGGGGCATTTGTGATGGGCATTCTCTTCGGAATGATGCCGCGGCTGCCTGAGGATGTAATGCACAAACTGGAAAGTATTGCGCTTGGAATATTTGCCCCCATCTTTTTTGCGGTGGCAGGGTTGAAGGTAAATATCCTGAATCTGCTGGATCCCGTATTAATTCTTATCACGCTGATTGTGATTGCCATTGCAACCCTTGGAAAAGTTGTGGGTACCTATGCCGGGGCCAGGGTTATTGGTGAGAAAGACCACTGGACGGCTCTCAGTTTCGGGGCCGGTTTGAATGCACGCGGTGCAATGGAGATTATAATTGCAACGATTGGCCTGAAGCTTGGAATTTTAACCCAGGATATGTTCTCCATCATTGTAGTGATGGCCATATCCACTTCACTGATGGCACCGTTTGCACTTAGATGGGTGCTGGCCCGGGTTACCATTGGGGATGAGGAAAAACAGAGATTGAAAAAGGAGGAACTGGAAGCCAAAAGCATGGTGGCAGATATCCACAGGGTACTGTTGCCCGTACGTGCCGGTACGCCTGAAACACAATCGCGTAAGGGGATACAATCAGCTGAAGCTATATTGCTGGAACTGATCGGCCAGGATGAGGACCTTTCGCTGACTCTGCTTACAGTAACCAATGATGAAAATAAAGCCGCATGTGAAAAAAATCTCAAAGAACAGAGTAAATTTTTCAATTTAAGTGAAGTGGTTACAAAAGTAGTGGTTAGCAAGAAACCGGGTGATGCAATCATTGATGAAGCGAAAAAGGATTATGACCTGTTGGTTCTGGGGGCAACAGAACAGTCCAATAACCGGTCTCATCTGTTCAGTCCGGTCGTGGATTTTATTACACGGTTTTCACCGTGTCCTACACTCATCGTTCAGGCAGCCGGGTTCAGCAGTTCTTGGAGTCCGCAACGCATTATGGTTCCGTCGAATGGAAGCCAGGCGGCAAAAAATGCAGCTGAACTGGCCTTTTTTATTGCAAAATCAGACAGGAATAAAGAGATATTGGCACTTAATGTTATTGTTAATGATCTTAGGCCTGTTCATACCATCAATGAAAAACAGGTTCAAAATAAAAACCTGTTTGCCAATGAAACGGTAAATGAGCTCAAAGAACTGGGTGAGGCATTTGGTGTAAAAACAGTGGCTATGGTACAGCAGGGAGAAAGCCCGGAAGAAAAAATAGCCGAGATTGCCGCCACCAATCAGATTGATTTAATCGTTGTGGGAACAAATATCCGGCCCGGAACAAGCCGGCTCTACCTGGGGCCGAGAGTGGAAAATATACTACAGCTGACTTCGTGTCCGGTCATCGTATTTAATACGTGAAAATTAAACATTTCTTTTTCCCCGGAACTTCTTACAATAAATTATAAATAAATTATTCGTCTCAACGCTAATCAGAATGGCAAAGTTAAATAAAAACAAACGACTGAAAAAAGAATTGAAGTTGTTTGATGTATATGCGATCAGTACCGGGGCTATGTTTAGTTCCGGATTTTTCCTGCTTCCCGGACTGGCCGCAGCTCAAACCGGCCCTTCAGTTATCTTTGCATATTTAGTTGCCGGGATATTGATCCTGCCTGCAATGTTTAGCGTAGCTGAACTATCCACAGCAATGCCCAGGGCAGGCGGCGCCTACTATTTTATAGATCGAAGCTTAGGGCCGCTATTCGGCACAGTAGGCGGAATTGGGTCATGGTTGGCACTGATTTTTAAGAGTGCCTTTGCACTGATTGGCATGGGTGCCTATATATCCATTTTTATTGAAGTCCCTATAACACCGGTTGCCATTATTTTAACCGTGATCTTTGGTATTACAAACGTGATAGGAGCCAAGGAGAGCAGCTGGCTCCAGAATGTTCTTGTTGCCACTCTTGTGAGTATCCTGTTTTTTTATGTGTTTCAGGGCGTGTTTGCAATCGTGAGCGTTGATTTTTTTAGTGTATTGAGAACAGAATTTTCACCATTTTTCCAATACGGGCCCCAGGGATTTTTTACTACAATAGGGATGGTATTTGTCTCCTATGCCGGGTTGACCAAAGTGGCCAGTGTATCTGAGGAAGTTCAAAATCCAGACCGGAATATTCCTCTTGGAATGATGCTGTCGCTGGCAACGGCTACTTTTATTTATGTAGTGGGTGTATTTATTATGGTGATGGTTGTTGATTCTGAAGTTTTACAGGAAGACCTGACACCGGTAGCCACCGCAGGAGAAGTGTTTCTGACATGGCTGCCCGGTCAGACCGGCCTTATTTTAGTGGTTATTGCTGCAATAGCGGCATTTGCATCAACGGCAAATGCCGGTATTATGTCGGCTGCCAGGTATCCGCTTGCAATGGCCAGGGATGAGTTGATTTCATCAAGGTTTTCAAAATTGGGTCGATTTAATACTCCGACACTTTCTACCATTGCCACTACGCTGACAATGATTTTACTCATTCTGATCTTTAATGTAGAGTCTGTAGCGAAACTGGCAAGTGCATTTCAGCTTCTCCTGTTTGGGATTTTAAATATCTCAGTAATTGTTATGAGGGAAAGTGAAATTGAAGGATATGATCCCGGATTCAGATCTCCCTGGTATCCGTGGATGCAGATTGCCGGATTTTTTGTCTCGGCTTATTTAATTGCTCAGATGGGATTCCTTTCCATTATTTTTACAATTGCAATCGGGGCAGTTAGTGTAGTTTGGTATTTCGTTTATTCGCAAGGTAAGGTAAAACGCCAGGGGGCTATATATCATGTTCATGCAAGACTGGGCCAGCATCAATATGAAGGCCTTGAGAGAGAAATGAGAGGGATTATGAGAGAAAAGGGACTCAGAAAGGAAGATCCATACGAAATGGCTATTGGAAGGGCAGTGGTCTTTGATTTAGAAAAACATAAAGAGATAAAAGATATTACGGAAATGGTATGTGAAGAATTTTCTTCCAGATTAAATATTCCTAAAGAGTCATTAGTCAAATTATTTAATAAGGATTACAAGGAAGGTATCATTCCGGTTGGTAATCATTGTGCATTACAACACATTCGAATAGATGAGGATGTTGATACAGAGGTGGCACTGGCTCGATTAAGAACCGGCCTCAGTTTGGATGAGGAAACCTTTGATTCGGTTAGCGATGATGACAAGAAAAAAGGTGAAATATATGCGATGATCTATCTGGTAAGCTCAAAAAAGAAATCCGGACAGCATCTGAGAATTCTGGCCCATCTGGCAGAGATGATAGACAGTATTGATTTCTATGAACGGTGGATGAACGCTAAAGATGAAACACAAATTCGTGAGATCCTGCTTCGAGATGAACGCTTTATTAATATACGTTTAAAAAGTAAAGACATTACAAAATCGATGATTGGTAAAAAGGTGAAAGAACTTGAATTACCCGGAGAAAGCCTGATCACAATTATTAAACGGGACGGGAAAATTATTTTTCCTCATGGTAAAACGACCCTAAAAGAGAATGATGAGCTGTCGATTATTGGAGATAAAAGTGATATTAAAGAGCTGAAAAGCCTGATGTATGATGAATCCGGGCCTACCTGATTTTCAGCCCGTTCCGTATTCAGGAATTCAGAATTTCTATTTCAATTTCACCAAATGGAAGCTGTTTCTCATCGCTGGCAGCCATGTTACGCAGGGTAAATTTTTCTTCCTTTAGCTCATTGTCACCAACAATGAGTGTGTAGCGGGCATTTTCGCGGTTGGCATCCTTCATCTGTGCTTTCATGGAGCGTCCCATATAATCCATCGTAGCAGATAATCCCTTCGATCTGAATACGGGAAGTTGTTTCAGGCCCCATTTCCGGGCGGCATCACCCAGGGTCACAATATAGACATCCACTTTTTTTTCTGAACCCAGTTGTATTCCCAGTTCTTCGCAAGCAATAAAAAGGCGTTCCATACCGGCTGCAAACCCAACCGCAGGTGTCGGCTGGCCGCCTATCTCCTCTACAAGCAGATCGTATCGGCCGCCACCGGCCAGGGCATCCTGTGCGCCCAGATCCGGGCTGATCAGCTCAAAAGCAGTCTGTGTATAGTAATCCATTCCGCGAACCAGGTAGGGGTCTTCTTCAAACGAAATTCCCAGTTCAGACAGGTATTCCTTCACTTTCGAATAATGCTGTTTGGACGTCTCATTCAGATAATCGGTAATGACCGGTGCTGATTTTATAAATGGCTGGTCTTCCTCTTCTTTGGAATCCAGTATCCGGAGCGGATTTTTTTCATATCGTTTTTGAGAAACTTCGCTCAGTTTTTTGAAATTTGGTTTTAAATGTGCTTTCAGCGCTTCTTTGTAAGTTTCCCGGCTTTCGGGATCGCCGATAGAGTTTATTTTCAGGCTGGTATTGTTGATGCCAATTTTATTGTAAACATGAACCATAAACTCGATTACTTCCACATCCGCTACAGCATCACTGCTTCCAATCACTTCCACTCCAAACTGGTGGAACTGTCGTTGCCTGCCTTTTTGAGGCCGCTCAGCCCGGAACATCGGGCCAATGTAAAACAGTTTTTGTGAGCCCCCACGCTGATCGAGGTGATTTTCCACATAAGATCGTACTACAGGCGCAGTCAGTTCTGGCCGCAGTACATAGTTGTCATCTCCGCGGCTGAAAGTGAATATCTCTTTAGAGACGATATCAGTCAACTGGCCAAGACCTCTCACAATGAGTTCAGTTTGTTCCATGATGGGCGTTCGGATCTCTTCAAAATTAAAAAGTTCAGCTTCCTGCCGAATCAGATTTTCAAGAGTTTGCCATTTTCGAACGTCATCGGGGAGGATATCAACCATCCCGTGATGGGTAGAGTATTTTGCTTGCGCCATGTATCAGGTTGCGTTTATCATTTATTGCGTTGCGAGTAAGTTGCAAAGATACGGTTGATTGGGCAAAGATAGTATGG